>JAMOMM010000177.1 GCA_027067085.1 Hyphomicrobiales bacterium | reverse complement strand
TTTGAAGCCTATGTTCCGCGCCGTCTGGTTCGTCGCCTCATTGAGCAGCAAGAAGGCGATAATGTTGTTGCATCACGACAAGAAGAACTAACGGTAATGTTTACCGATATTATTGGCTTCACTGCGATGTCAGAGAACCTAAGCCCAGCCGACACCGCGGCCATGTTAAATGAACACTTCGAATGTCTAAATAGCTGCATTGAACAAACTGATGGCACATTGGACAAGTATATTGGCGATGCAGTAATGGCATTTTGGGGTGCCCCTGACAGACAAGAAGATCACATCATGCGCGCCTGTGAAACCGCCATCTGTGTAATGGAAAAATTAGATTCAATCCGCAGCGATGTACGCATCAAAATTGCAATTCACACTGGTCCGTTGATCGTCGGAAATATCGGTTCAAAAGCGCGGATGAATTACACTGTTATTGGTGATACGGTGAACACTTGTGCGCGGTTAGAAAAAATTGCGGGTGAGCTGGATGATGGCAGCAAGGTCATTGTTGTAATGTCAGATAAATGCGCCGAAGCGGTTGAAGAAACGTTTGTGGTTAAGCCTGTTGGAAACTACCAAGTGCGTGGGCGTGAAAAGACTGTGACAGTGTTTCGTCTTATTGGCCGCAAATAATTGCGTACACCTATGTACTGTGCCCCTGCGATGCCACAATTTTGGGCAAAACACTAGTTTGACGACATATACAGACTTTGTTTAAGTGTATCTATCACTGAGAAGTGTGCTATTTATTTTCGAACGCGTTGAGTCTTAATTGAGAGCTAAATTTTGCTTTGAAAACACAAAGTCTGATTTGGGGGCATTTATTTGAAGGTTTTTTGATCGTCAAATGAAAATACTAGAGTTGTTCTGGTTTACATTGAACTAAAACGACCTATTTAAGGTGTTGATATTCTTGCGTTTCATGCTGTGTTTACGTAACAAACAAAGCAAGAAACGCTCTAATTGGGTAATTATCGATCAGATGTTTAGATTTTTAGGCTATTTGTTTACTGCAGGTTTTATTGTCTTTGTTGCAGGTGCTGCGGCTGCGGCATATATTATTTCTGAAACAACGAAAACCTTGCCAGATTCAAATACATTGGCGCAGTACGAGCCGCCAGTGCTCACTCGCATTCATGCAGGTGATGGTTCCCTTCTGGCTGAATATGCTAAAGAACGACGGCTTTTTGTACCGATCAATTCAGTTCCTAAAAAACTAATTTCAGCGTTCATCTCTGCTGAGGATAAAAACTTTTATTCCCACAGCGGTATTGATTACACAGGCGTTGCCCGCGCTGTCGTTAGAGCGGTGGAAGGTAAAATCAAAGGATCCAAACGGCGTGCTGGTGGTGCCTCCACCATTACTCAACAGGTCGCAAAAAACTTCTTCCTAACACCTGAGCGCTCACTTGAACGTAAATTGCGCGAAGCATTATTGGCGATGCGGATTGAGACAACATTTTCAAAAGAGAAAATTCTCGAACTTTACCTGAACGAGATTTACCTTGGCCTTGGCTCTTATGGAGTCGCGGGTGCGTCATTGTCATATTTTGGTAAGTCATTGACCGAACTTGACACCGCACAAATGGCGTATTTGGCTGCTTTGCCAAAAGGCCCTAGCAACTATCACCCCTATCGCAATACAAAACGCGCCATTGAGCGACGCAATTGGGTTTTAGGTCGGATGTTAATCAATAAATACATCGATCAAGCCGAACACGACAAGGCCGTTGCAAAACCGCTTGAAGTAACGGTTCGGCCATTTGGCGCACAATTGTTTGCCGCTGAAACGTTTGCCGAGGAAGTTCGTCGACAAGCTCAAAAGCGCTATGGCAAAGAAAAACTTTATTCTGGTGGCCTTTCCATTCGAACCACACTTGATCCCAAACTCCAAATCATGGCGCGCCAAGCCATGACTTCTGGCTTAATTAAATTTGATCGTGAACATGGTTGGCGCGGGGCTACGAAAAACATTGATACGACGGGGGACTGGGGCAGCGTACTTGCTAAAACAAAGGTGCCATCGGACATTAACCCGTGGAAGCTGTCTGTTGTTCTAGAAGTTACAGATGCAGGTGCAACTGTTGGCTTGCGCCCGACCAAACTGAAAAATGGTAAGATTGGTACTAAGCGTGAAGTCGCCAACGTTCCATTCAAACTAATGAAATGGGCCCGCAAAGCGCTTAAAAATAATAAAATTGGCAAAGCTGTTAAGTCACCAAATGAAGTCTTGAAAGTTGGTGATGTTATTTATGTTGCCCCTTCTCGCACACAAGGCGAATGGCACTTGGTTCAAATGCCTGAGATTGAAGGCGCACTGGTTGCAATGGACCCTCACACTGGCCGCGTCTTGGCCATGGTGGGTGGGTTTTCTTACGGTAAAAGCCAATTTAACCGCGCCGTACAAGCGCGCCGCCAACCAGGATCTTCTATCAAGCCCTTTGTCTATGCGGCGGCGTTAGACAATGGCTATAGTCCTGCATCGGTGATTGTCGATGAGAAAATTTCTTATAAATTACAGGGTGGCAAAACATGGGTGCCGAAAAACTACACGAAACGTTATTACGGCCCATCAACACTGCGGACAGGCATTGAACAATCTCGGAACGTGATGACCGTGCGATTGGCCGATGATATGGGCATTAGCAAGTTGAAAGAAATGACTGAGCGAGTTGGTATCTACACCAACATGCCTCGTGTGCTCGCCATGTCTCTTGGAGCTGGCGAAACCACGCTTATGCGCATGGTCACGGCTTACTCGATGTTTGCCAACGGCGGTAAAAAAGTGAAAGCAACACTGATTGACCGCATTCAAGACCGTTATGGCCGCACCGT
>JAMOMM010000176.1 GCA_027067085.1 Hyphomicrobiales bacterium | reverse complement strand
GTGTATAAGAAAAAGAAGGGTAAATGGGTGCGTTTGCAACCTATTAGTCTGAAAAAATATATCCATAACTGTTTCTAGAACAACGCTCTATGCGGTGATGATTGCCGCCTTTAGGTAGCTTTTTTGCGTTTTGTTGATGTTGCCTCACGCCTTGCCTCACGCTTTGCCTCACGTCTGGCTTCTCTGTGTGAAATGTACGTGACGGCGGTGATGATGATGCCTGCGCCAGCTAAAACATAAGGGTCGACACTTTCATCAAATATAAACCAGCCAATTAATGCGCCCCACACCAGTTGTAAAAACCAGACAGGCTGCGTTGCGGTTATTGGGGCTGCTTGATAGGCTTTGGTTTGAGCAAAGTGGCCTAAGGTGGCAAACAAAGCCACAACGGCTAACCACGCTAATTCGGTCATTGTTGGGTTTTGCCATTGCCAAATCGCGCCGGGGGCGAGGGCAGCGGTGCAAAATATGGTCAGCATGACAACAATGACCACAGGGTGCTCGTCGCGGGTTAACACTTTGGCCATTAAGAACGATGCAGCGAAAATGGGAGCGGCCGCAATTTGGGCTAATGCGCCAATTTCCAGTTCCTGAAACCCTGGGCGCAAAATAACCAATGTACCAATAAAGCCAGCGACAACCGCCAAGACGCGGTGCAGGCGCAATCGCTCGCCTAAAAATAAGGCAGCACCGATGGTGACGTAAATCGGCGCGGTGTAACCGATGGCAATAACGTCAGTAATGGGAATGCGGGCCATGGCGTAAAACCATAATGAAACAGCAACAGCATGGGCTATGCCGCGGGCTGAATATAAAGCCAGCTTTTTACCCTTAGGCCATTTGATGTTCATTTTTATGATTAGTGGCACCAACAAGATTAAGCCAAAGACATAACGAATGAAGGAAGCTTGGATGGGTGGGATGTCAGAACCAAGGTGCCTGACAATGCCTGTTACCCCGACAAACAACAGACCAGACAAACCCATCCATAAAATTCCATTGAGAATTTGGTCTTTTTCTTTTCTGGCTGGTGAGATGTCTGTTGTTGTCATGTGTTAGTATGGCTTAGAAAAAAGGTGTGAGCTATGCAAATATTGCATAGGGATTATGCGCGATTATGCGCGGAGGGTAATTTGCAGCAAAATGGGTGGGGTTATGAAGGTATTTTTGACGTGCAACGCAGACTAAAGGCTGCTAAACGAGGAGCCATCTTATAAAAATTTGTTCAAGAAGGTGCTTTGATGAAAGTTAATGGCAACGAAATTAAACCTGGTAACGTGATTATGCACAACGATACACTGTGGATTGCAGTGAAATGTGCAGCTGTTAAGCCTGGCAAAGGCGGGGCGTTTAATCAGGTCGAATTGAAAAACCTGTTAAATGGTTCAAAACTTAATGAGCGTTTTCGGGCCAATGCGACGGTTGAAAAAATTCGTCTTGAGCAAAAAGAATATCAGTTTTTGTATGCGCAAGACGAAATGCTTTGCTTCATGGACACTGAAACCTATGAGCAAATTGAATTGCAAAAAGAGTTTATTGGTGACCGCGCCGCTTTCTTGGCAGACGGTATGATGGTGATGGTCGAGAGCCATGAAGGCACTTACATCGGTGTTGATCTTCCCGGCCAAGTGGTGCTTGAAGTGATTGAAGCTGACCCAGTTGTTAAAGGTCAAACGGTTTCATCATCGTATAAACCTGCTGTTGTCGAAAATGGCGTTCGGGTTATGGTGCCGCCGTTTATTACGGTTGGTGAAAAAATTATTGTGGATACCAACGAAGTTACATACGTACGCCGCGCTGAAAGTTAATCGCGCTGCCTTGGGTTGGCATTGTTTGACTTTGCTTCACTTGGGCACGCTAAAAGAGAAATAATTAAAATGGTCACATCTCCCCTGATCACCGTTATGGTCAACGCGGTTCGCAGATCTACACACAAACTTATGCGCGATTTTGGCGAAGTTGAAAATTTGCAAGTGTCGGAAAAAGGACCGGGTGATTTTGTCACTAAAGCCGATAAACGGGTTGAAGAAATTTTATTTGAAGAACTTAAAAAAGTTCGACCCAAATTTGGTTTCCATATGGAAGAGGGCGGTGATGTGGTCGGTGAAGACCCTGAAAGCCTTTGGATTATTGACCCGATTGATGGCACGACCAATTTTATCCATGGCATCCCACACTTTGGTATTTCAGTGGCGCTTGAACAGCGTGGTGAAATTGTTGCAGGGGTAATTTATAATCCCGCGACGAATGAATTGTTCACGGGTGAGAAAGGCCGCGGGTCCTATCTCGATGACCGTCGCCTACGGGTTTCAGGCCGTGCTGATTTACATGAGGCTGTGATTGCCAGTGGCGTGCCACACCGTGGTCGTGCAGACCTTGAAAAATACCGTGGCGAATTAGCCGTGATGCAAGACAAAGTTGCGGGCATTCGACGCTTTGGTGCTGCGAGTATGGATTTGGCTTATGTGGCTTGCGGTCGTTTTGATGGATATTGGGAACGCGGCTTGCAAAAATGGGATATTGCGGCGGGTGTGATTATTGTTCAAGAAGCTGGCGGCATTGTTGGCGGCATGGATGGAAATGATGATTTTATGACATCAGGTGACATTATCGCTGGCAACAAAACAATTCATGCCGTGATGAAAGATGAGTTGGACAAACTTAGTTAATGGGTCTTGCCCCTACGACTTTGCTATTTATCGTTCTTTGGAGTTGCCACTTTAGAGTCATTCATGTTTTCATTGACCTAGAACGGCCTATTTAAGTGATTGAAACGCTCTAGTATTGTTGTTGGGTTTGGTTTTCAGCTTTAGGGCTATTTTCGTTTTCGCTACA
>JAMOMM010000175.1 GCA_027067085.1 Hyphomicrobiales bacterium | reverse complement strand
GGCACGAGTGGTTTGAACTTTGTGGGTTACAATGGCAATTTTAGAGCCGACCAATGCGTTCAATAAGGTGGACTTTCCTGCATTTGGCGCGCCGATAATAGCGGCAAATCCGCATTTGGTTGGCCCACTTTTGGTTGGCCCACTTTTGGTTGATTGTTCTTGTTGCTCGGTCATTGTTTTAATTCTCAATCTTATTAACGGCAATAAAGCTGGCAGCGGCGGTTTGCTCTGCGGCTCGTTTTGAATTTGCGGTGCCCTGTTGGTTTGGGTAATCTGCAATGTATACGGCCATTACAAATTCTGGTGCGTGATCTGGGCCTTGGCGTGATACTTCTTTATAAACAGGCACTTCAAAACCCTTTGACAGCGCCCATTCTTGCAAGGCACTTTTGGGGTCTTTTTGGGCCGTTGTTTTCAAATCTAAAAACGGTTCCCACAGTTTCAAGACAATTTTTCTTGCTGTTGCATAATCGCTATCTTTAAAGATCGCTGCAAGGATAGCTTCGCAAGCATCTCCCATAACATTTTGGCCATCAAAAACGCCCGTCTTGGCAGCTTTCTTTCCAGCAAGTTTTGCCATCAACTCCCCTAGGCCCAAATTGACAGCAACTTGAGCGCAGGTTTCTTTGCGAACCATTGTGTTTAGGCGGCGGGCCAATTCGCCCTCTTTTGCATCAGCAAAACGCACCGAAAGTTCATCTGCAATAACCAATGCTAACACTCGATCCCCTAAGAATTCAAGCCGTTCGTTATGGTTTTCGGGTCCAAGTGCTTGGCTCGAATGGGTAAGGGCTAAAATAAGTAAATCAGGGTTTTTAAAGGCATAGCCGCTACGGTTTTTGAATGTTGCGACTATATCTTTGGTGTTCACTAGCCCTGTATCCACTTAAAGATACGGTTCCAACGTGTTTCTGTTGGCCATGTCCAGAACTTCAACAATGAAGCGTCTTGCGTATGGGAAAAGAAAATAAACGTCGCGCGCCCTACTAGGTTTTCATAAGGTACAAACCCAACACCTGACGGGCCTTTTGGGTAGCGGCTGTCTTGAGAATTATCGCGATTATCACCCAACATGAAATAATTACCTGCGGGTACTTTAAACACCATTGTATTATCAGATGGTGCTGGCCACTTGTCGTGAGTTACATAAGAAACTCCATTTGGGAGTGTTTCGCGGTATTGTGGAATTTTCAGCTGGACACGTGGGGAATTATCTTCAACACCATCACCGTAAGTATTGATAAAATCTTCAATCCGCGTTCGTTTCACCGCTTTACCATTGATATACAACACGCCTTCGAGCATTTGAATTTCATCGCCAGGTAGGCCAATTAAGCGCTTTATATAATCTGTTTTATTGTCATATGGCAGTTTGAAGACAAGAACGTCGCCACGCTTTGGTTGGCCCAATTTTAAAACACGGCCTTTCATCGGCACGCTATCTACGCCAAACAACTCTTTACCGAAAAAACCAACGGAAAAGTTAAACGAGTATTTGCCGTAGCCATAGCTCAATTTATTGACGAATAGGTAATCACCAACACGCAATGTCGGCACCATAGATTCAGAAGGAATATTAAAGGGTTGGAAAAAGAAAATACGTATAACAAAAGCAATGAGAAGCGCTTGGATAACAACCTTTACAGTTTCCCAAATTGGCTCTTCTTGCTCATTTTTTGCATCTTTTATATTCGAGGCCATAGCCGCACACATTTCCTTTAATTCAAAAATTTTCTGAATAAAACTTTTCTGGAGACCTACCTACCCTAACGTGTAGGTTCCTGCAAATTTATTTTGTTTGGCTTTCGCCCGATAAAATTACAAATGCTTGAGCCCACGGGTGGTCATCAGTAATCGAGACGTGAAGTACGCTATCATAACCTTGTGGAGTGATTGCCTTCATCTGCTTTTCAGCCCCGCCGCTTAGCTGCAGTGTCGGGCGACCGAACTCATCATTTACGACACCAATATCCTTCAAAAAAATACCGTTTCGAAAGCCTGTGCCTAATGCTTTGACGCAAGCTTCTTTAGCTGCAAACCGTTTTGCATAGGATGCGACCCGCCCTGCACTGTTTTCAGCCCGTTGTTGTTCTTGTGAGGTGAATACGCGCGATATGAACCGCTGCCCAAACTTTTCAATCGACTTTTCAATGCGGCGAATATCAACCATATCATTGCCAATCCCTAAAATCATGATGTAGAGGTCCGATGGTTGTCTTCTTTTTGGGTTTTGCGATCTTTGGCCAAGTTTTCAAACTTAACCCGCCGCCGCTCTTTATATTTGGCAATGACAGGTCGTAGCATGAAGTAAAAAATCACCCCAGTAAACAACCCTGGCGGTATTGAACCGATCAACATTGGTACAAAGTAAGGGCCAATTGCCCCCCATATCGTTTCACCAAATAAAAGCGGGTTTTTAAATATCAACATTATCGTGCCATGGGGTAATGATAAATCAATGGCACTTTTTGCATCTAGGCCAAGTAAAAACCCACCAATATTATAGGTCGAAATCCAAATGAACGGGAACGTAAATGGGTTACCGAAGAACGTGCCAATAGCTGAAGCGAACAAACTGCCTCGCAAAATGAGAGCAATCATTGCAGCAAGTAAAAAATGAAAACCGACGAATGGTGTCCACGATGCAAACACGCCAGACACGACACCTATGGTAATAAAATGCGCAGAACCTGAAATGCGCGCAATACGGTGCCAAGTGTATTTGACAGATCGCATCAAGCCTACACGTGGCCAAAAAATATTAGCTACTCGCGATAAAATCGGCGGTTTATTTCGACGTTTAAACATTTTTAAGAACTACTTATGCCTTCAAATTA
>JAMOMM010000174.1 GCA_027067085.1 Hyphomicrobiales bacterium | reverse complement strand
ACGTGTAACGTTTACTCTAAGCACCTGATAATTTGGCGGTTTATGCCTAAGCTGTGATTCAACTTAAACGCAAAACGCTCCAGGACAGAAAGAGCCACAGAAATCGGAATGAACTTAGGCATCAAAGAAAAGCAAGGAAATGCCTCGGGTGGCGACCGACGTTCTGAACGAAGCATTTCTTCGCGTTCAACCTTAAAGAAAAAAGCTCGGCGACGCGGCTTCAAAAGTTGGCTGCATCGTTTAGCGCCTGCACGCCTGACCAGCCGTATTATTTTGATTAATATTCTTGGTTTGGTCATTCTGGTCGCTGGGATTTTATACTTTAACCAAACTCGCAAAGGCTTAATTGCGGCGCGGGAAGAAAGCTTGATGACGCAGGCCCACATTATGGCCGCTGCGGTTGCATCAGCAGCGGTAACGGATGCGAACTCAACCACGATGATTCTCGATCCTGAGATTTTTCTTGAGCAACAATTAGGTTCAAAAAATCCGGCTGGAAGCGATGTCTATAAAGATCTCAACTTTCCAATTAACCCAGAACAAGCAGGCCGCGTTTTACGCCAGTTGGTAAGCCAAACAAAAGTTCGCGCGCGATTGTTTGATCGTGACGGGCAAATGGTAATTGATAGCCGTCACTTTTATGGCCGTGGTGAAATTTTGCGGTTTGATCTGCCACCAATATCCACTGAAACACCAAATAAAATTGTCGAATTATGGACAAAACTAAACAGCTGGTTGTTTGCCCATAATTACCCTTTGCAAAAACCCTATGGGTTGGACAACGGCAAAGAGTTTCCAGAAGTCAGGTTGGCACTCACTGGTTTGCCTATCCGTAAAAAAGCTGTGAACTCAAAAAACGAAATTATCGTCATCGTTGCGGTGCCCATTCAACGTTATAAAAATGTCCAAGGCGTTCTCATCCTCTCGACCAAAGGTGGTGAGATCGATAAAGTACTCAGAAAAGAACGCCGTGTCGTGTTCTTGACCTTTGGCTTTGCCACCCTTGTTGCATTACTATTATCGCTTTCTTTGGCTGGCCATATTGCTGAACCGATTAGAAGATTGTCAGCAGCGGCAGAACGCATTCGCCGCGGGGTCAACAATCGGGTTGAAATTCCCGATTTTACATTTAGGCGAGATGAAATTGGCCACCTTTCGGGTGCGCTTAGAGACATGACTGATTCTTTGTATAACCGGATAGATTCTATTGAGGCGTTCGCAGCTGATGTCGCCCATGAAATCAAAAACCCACTCACCTCATTGCGCAGTGCAGTTGAGACTTTAGAGCTTGCCAAAACACCTGAACAACACAAACGGCTCATCGATGTCATCAATGACGATGTTCAGCGGTTGGACCGTTTAATCAGTGATATTTCGGATGCATCGCGTCTGGATGCTGAATTGGTGCGGGCTCAATCAAAGCCCGTCAACATGCGTGATGTGATTGAAATGCTGGTCGAAATGAATCAACACAGCGCCCAAAAAAGAAATGTCACCCTTAGCCTTGACATCGTGCCCGTTAAATCACGGCGAAACCAAAAAGATGCCTATTTGATTTTTGGCCACGACAATCGCATTGGGCAAGTCATTGCAAATTTGATCTCAAATGCCATTTCATTTTCACCAGAAAAAACGCACGTAAATGTTGTCCTACAACGCGTTGGCGATAACGTTGAATTTTACATTGAAGATGAAGGCCCAGGCGTTCCTGAAGAAAACCAAGATAAAATTTTTAAACGATTTTATACGGACCGCCCAGAAGCTTTTTTTGGTAAGAACTCAGGGTTAGGTTTGAGTATTTCAAAACAAATTATTGAAGCTTATCGCGGGGAAATTGAAGTTACTAACAAAACCACTGGAACTGGCGCGCGCTTTACCGTGCGCATTCCCGCCTTTTCAAGACAAAAACCCAAGCGTCCTGATGGTAACGCATGAGTGCAAATACAAAACCGCCGTTAAATGAAGCTGAAACTCATCATGCAACCTGTGTCGATTTTAACGGCAAAGGGGTATTGCTCATTGGCAAATCTGGTGCAGGAAAATCTGACCTTGCCCTACGCCTTATCAAAAACAACCAGCATTCATCAAACTTAGTTACATTAGTGAGCGATGATCGGGTTTGCCTCACTGCTTTAAACAACATACTAATCGCTAGTCCTCCAAAACCGCTAGAAGGCTTATTGGAAGTTCGCGGCGTTGGACTTTGCCATTTTGATTTTTTAGCATCAACTTCAATTTATTTGTTGGTCAAGCTTGACAGAAACAAAGCCGTTGAACGCTTACCCGACTTTTCACAACAACAAGATACTATCGTCGGGATTACCATTCCCTATATTGTCCTTAATCCGTTTGAATCATCTGCGCCTTTGAAAATTTCAGCCGCCTTAGAACATTTGCAAGCACATTAAGGAAAGTTTGTTACAACTGCAAACCACACCTTGCCTAACGGGGTAAAATTGCAATACTCTAAAATCGAGAGATGATTAGAATGCGGAAAGTTTCATAAGATATGATAGGACTTGTACTTGTAACACACGGCGGGTTAGCCAATGAGTTTCGCTCAGCCCTTGAACATGTTGTTGGTCCTCAAGAAAACATTTCCACCATTTCGATCGACCCGGTTGATAATATTCAAACGCGCCGCGACGATTTGCTTGCAGCGGTAAAGAAGGTCAATACGGGCGGCGGTGTCATTTTACTAACCGACATGTTCGGTGGCACCCCTTCAAACCTTGCAATTTCAGTTATGGATACAGACGATTTAGAGGTTATTGCGGGTGTGAATTTGCCTATGCTCATCAAAATTGCCAGCTTGCGAAATTGCACGTCTCTTAGCGAAACGGTAAATCAAGCATTAGAATCAGGCCGCAAATACATAAATGCTGCCAGCCAACTGCTCGCTGATTAAGGCATTTATGGCATGGAAGTTGTTGTCAAAATTGCAAATGAACGAGGACTGCACGCTCGCGCATCTGCAAAATTTGTAAAATGTGCTGAGACCTTCACCGCTGAAATTGATGTTACCTGCAAAGATGTTTGTGTTCCTGGCACGTCTATCATGGGCTTGATGATGCTTGGCGCTTGCAAGGGAACCGAAATTGCAATTCAAGCTATTGGCGAAGATCAACAACAAGCCTTGGATGCTTTACAGCTGCTTGTCGAAGACAAGTTTGGAGAGGATCGAGACGAGAAAAGTTGTCTCTAACGCGTGACGCGTTAAAATGAATTCACTTGAATCCAAGTAAACATGACAGACTCTAGAATCAAACATAAGGATTTCTTTATATCTTGTTGATTTGTCCGCCGTTCACTGATATAGACTTTCCTAAGAGTCAATATTGCGGCCCGCAACGTGGTTGTTTGACTTGGAAACTTTCAAATTAGATAAGGATATATCATGGGTACTTTCACCGACTATCACGTCGCTGATCTTTCTCTTGCTGACTGGGGTCGCAAAGAAATTGTTATGGCTGAAATTGAAATGCCAGGCCTTATGGCCATTCGCGAAGAATTTACCGCTAGCCAACCTCTTAAAGGTGCGCGTATTGCTGGTTCGCTTCATATGACCATTCAAACTGCCGTGTTGATTGAAACTCTTGTTGCTCTTGGTGCGCAAGTGCGTTGGGCATCATGCAATATTTTCTCAACTCAAGATCAAGCAGCTGCTGCAATTGCCGCACAAAATATTCCCGTTTTTGCCACTAAAGGCGAAACATATGAGGAATATTGGGACTATGCTGATCGCATTCTTGATTGGGGCAATGGCGAAACAGCGAATTTGATTCTTGATGATGGCGGCGATGCAACCATGTTGGTTCTGATCGGCTCAAAAGCAGAAAAAGATCCATCAGTTATTGCCAACCCGTCAAATGACGAAGAAGTGGCAATGTTTGCAACGATCAAACGCCGCCTTGAAAAAACGCCTGGTTGGTATTCAAAAGTGCGTGACAACATCAAAGGTGTATCAGAAGAAACAACAACGGGCGTTCACCGTCTTTATGCGTTGAAAGCAAAGGGTGAATTACCCTTCCCCGCAATCAATGTGAACGACAGCGTAACTAAGTCAAAATTTGACAATAAATACGGTTGTCGTGAATCTTTGGTTGATGCAATCCGCCGCGGCACCGATGTGATGATGGCTGGTAAAGTGGCTATTGTTTGTGGCTATGGCGATGTGGGTAAAGGTTCTGCACAATCATTAGCTGGCTCTGGCGCACGCGTTCTTGTCACCGAAGTTGATCCAATTTGCGCGCTACAAGCCTCTATGGATGGTTTTGAAGTGGTAACACTTAGCGATGCCGCACATCGCGCTGACATTGTTGTCACCACCACAGGTAACTGCGATGTTGTAACAGTTGAAGACATGCGCAAACTTAAAGACATGGCGATTGTTTGTAACATCGGCCACTTTGACAATGAAATTCAGGTCGAAGGTCTCCGCAACTTCAAATGGGTAAACATCAAAGATCAAGTAGATCAGATTGAATTCCCAGATGGAAGCCGCATTATTCTTCTATCCGAAGGTCGTTTGGTCAATCTTGGTAATGCCACAGGTCACCCAAGCTTTGTTATGTCTGCATCATTTGCCAACCAAACTTTGGCACAAATTGAGCTTTGGACAAAGAACGATGAATACGACAATGATGTTTATATCTTACCTAAACATTTGGATGAAAAAGTAGCGCGTCTACATCTTGCAAAAGTGGGTGCCAAATTAACAACACTTACGCAAGAACAAGCTGACTATATTGATGTGCCTGTTGCTGGTCCTTATAAAGTCGAGCATTACCGCTACTAAATTTAAAAATTCACAAAAACTCTATAAAAGGGGCTTGATTTTCAAGTCCCTTTTTTCATTGGCGATATTGTTACCGCTCAAATGGCAAGAGATTATGGGCAGATGACTAAATTGCCTGTATATCTATGCACGGGTATTATCGAAACTGATTCGTTTTTGTGCTAGCGCCTCGCGCATAGACACAATACTTTTAGCTCCACGGTTAAAAAGCAAAAACGGTTTGGCGATAATGGGCATTTTGAACGCTCTTGAGGGGATTAAAAACAACCATGAGGAATGGAAAAAAGTCAGCCATTTTCTCTATCCGCAAATGTATCTGCGGAAGTATTGGTGTGTTTTACTTTACCTCTCAATTATCTAGCCCAGCATTTGCCGCCTCATCTGTTTTCAACATTCTCAGCACAAAAGGTTTTGCTCTTGGGGCTGTCCTTGTCTCAATCTTAGTGTTCATATGGGCGCTGGTTGTCGTGCGCAAACTCACCAAAGCAGAAATTACCGCTCGCTCAAGAATGAAATACGCCGAAACACGGCTCAATCAGGCCGAAGCCATTTTAAATGCAGAACCTGGTATTTTGCTTGTGTGGAAAGGCCGTCAAGACGAACCAAACACCATGATTGGTCAAATGCCAGAAGATGTCGAAATACCACGCGATGTTGAGGATTTATTGGCATTTAAGTCTTGGCTTAATCCTGAATCTGCCGAAACCCTAGAAGGGTCACTTGCTTCACTTAGGCTTATGGGCACACCGTTTAATATCGGTATTTCAACTTTAAAAGGACAACTGCTCGAAGCCGATGGGCGAACAGCTGGCGGCACTGCCACATTGCGTTTTCGCGCTTTAATTGGTGAGCGCCGCTCAAACACAGAACTCACCCATGAAACACGACGGCTTGGGAAACAAGTTGAGCGGTTAAGCTCCATCTTAGATCACACACCCTTTCCGATTTGGCTGGATGATAAAAACGGCAACATGATTTGGATAAATGATGCCTATATGAACGCTGTTGAAGCCACCAGCGTTGAGCAAGTATTATCCCTGCCTATCAAACTTATTGATGAAGCCAAAATCAAACCGATTGAGAATACCAAACTATTATCAAAGAGCATTAAGGGGCGTGTCGATGCCATCATTGCTGGTAATCGCCGCACGATGGATGTGTTTAAAGTTGAAGGCGAACAAGAAACAGCAAACTTTGCTGTTGATATGACCTCACTCGATGAAGCCCAGCGCGAACTTGATTTGCATATCAAAGCCCATGCTTCAACTCTGAACAACCTTGCTATGGCCATTGCGATTTTTGGACCTGACCAAAATTTGCGCTTTTACAATGCAGCTTATGCAGAATTATGGGACTTTGATACAAATTGGCTCGATGGCCATCCAAAAGATGGAGAAATTCTTGATAAGCTACGTGCTGATCGCCGCCTGCCCGAGCAAGCCAATTATCGCTCGTGGAAAACTGATATTTTGAGTGCCTATAAAACTCTTGAAACTCAAGAGAACTGGTGGCATTTGCCTGACGGCCAATCTCTACGTGTTATTGCAGAACAACATCCCTTTGGCGGTGTGACTTATCTTTATGAAAACGTCACGGAAAAAATCGACCTTGAAAGCCGCTATAATGCGTTGCTCAGTGTTCAAAGCGAAACACTAAACAGCCTGGGCGAAGGCGTTGCCCTATATGGCACCGATGGCAAACTACAATTATTTAATACAACTTTTTCCCGCTTTTGGGGGCTATCAGAAGAATTCCTTTTGCAAAAACCACATATTGACGATGTTATTTTGCAATGCCTGCCCTTATTTAATGACACAGCTGTTTGGGATGATTTGAAATATTGCATCACCTCTCTCAATAACAAACGCAAATCATTTATTGATCGGGTTAGCCGCGAAGACAAAAAACTATTTGACTGCGCTGCCATTCCTTTGCCCGGTGGCAATACACTGGTGACTTTTGTTGATGTTACTGACAGTGCGGGTATTGAGCGGGCGCTGCGCGAGCGCAATGAAGCTCTTGAGGCAGCCGATAGACTTAAAACAAATTTCTTATCTAACGTGTCTTATGAACTGCGTACACCTTTGACCAATATTTTAGGTTTTGCAGAAGGCCTATCAATGGGCATTGCTGGAGAGCTAAAAGAAAAACAACAAGAATATCTCGGCCATATTCAAGTCTCATCAAATGACCTACTTTCCATTATTGATGCTATTTTGGATTTGACCACCATTGATGCAGGCGCGATGGAGTTGAAGCTCACCAAAATTGATGTCGCCTCACTACTTGAAAAAACCGCACGGTCATTGAGTGACAAAATTAAGCGCCTCGATTTAACCTTGAATATTGAATTAGCAGAAAATGTTACGAGCATTATCGGTGACGAACACCGCTTAGCACAAATTTTTGAAAACCTTCTCACGAACGCCATTGGCTTTTCTCCAGCAAAAAGCATTGTCAGATTTGGTGCAAGACTAGATGGAGATGATATATTGATCTGGGTTGCCGACTCAGGCCGAGGTATGGACCCTGATTTTCAAAAGCGTGCTTTCGATCGTTTCCAGTCGATACCCATTTCAGGTGGCCACCGTGGACCAGGGCTTGGGCTCGCAATTGTGAAAAGTTTTGTTGAGTTGCATGATGGTCAAGTTTCTTTGCTGTCAAAACTGGATAAAGGCACAACGGTTATTTGCCGCTTGCCAATCAAAGGCCCAAAACAAGATAGCGAGCCAGCACCTTCGATCCCGTCTGCTATTCCCCCTGCAGCTTTAGCGGGGTAAAACCTGTGACAACACTTTCTCGACAACTCAAAAATGAAGACCAAACCATTGCCTTTGGCCATGAACTAAGCTTGTTTGCACGAGCTGGATTGACTATTTGTTTATTTGGAGACTTGGGTGCTGGAAAATCAACACTCGCCCGCAGTTTCATTCGCTCGCTTTGCCCGCAGGGGCAATCTCTTGACGTTCCAAGCCCGACCTTTGCCCTTGTACAACCCTATGATGACTTACGCGTCCGCGTTCACCATTTTGACCTCTATCGAACCCATGACATTGATGAAGTCTATGAATTAGGACTTTACGATGACCTAGACACGCGCGTCACACTCATTGAATGGCCCGAAAGAATTGCCGACGACTTGCCTGACAACCGCATAGAACTTTATCTGACCATTGAGGATGAACAGCGCGTTGTGAGTGTCCATTCTTTTGGCACGGCTCAACCCATTGTAGAACGGTTAAATGCTGTTACGGCTTTCCTGACGAAAAACAAATGGGAAACAGCAACTCGTAGGTTTTTACAGGGCGATGCTTCAGCGCGGCGCTATGAGCGATTGGTCTCAAACTCAGGCCAAAAAGCGATCTTGATGGATATGCCCGCCATGCCAGATGGGCCATTGCTCTCTAGTGGCAAAACCTACAGTGCAACTGCCCACATCGCCGAAGGTATTTTTCCTGTTGCCGCCATCAACGATGGATTGCTTCAAGTAGGCCTAAGCGCTCCTAAAGCTCTAGCCAAGCAGCTTGAACAAGGCCTCATGCTAATTGAGGACTTTGGTGATGATGTTTATGGCAATATCTTAGCGGCAGGTGGCAACATACTTGAGCCCATGACTGCGGCCACCAAATTGCTTGCCCACATGTCCGACATAGATTGGCCCAATCAAATTTCGATTGGCACCAGAACACACCACATTTCAAACTACGGCGCGCCAGCGTATGCCATCGAAGTGGACTTGCTATTAAGTTGGTTTTGGCCACTCCTCAAAGGAAATAAGCCGAGCGATACTATCCGCAAGGATTTTCATTTAGCCTGGGAAAGGGTATTTCAACTCTTTTGCAATGGCACAAACAATGACATAGCGGTTTGGGTTTTACGCGATTTCCATTCCCCCAATTTGATATGGCTGCCAGATCGAAAAGAGAACCGCAAAGTTGGGCTTATTGATACGCAAGACTGCGTTTTGGGGCACCCCGCCTATGATCTTGTTTCTATGCTGCAAGATGCAAGGGTGGATTTGCCAACAGGAACAGAAGAAAAGTTATACAGCTATTATTGCACGTTAAGGTCAACTCAAAATAGGGACTTTAACCAAACGCACTTTTCAGCCAGTTATGCAGGGTTGGGTGCACAACGAGCCACAAAAATTCTTGGCATTTTTGCCCGTCTATATGTTCGTGACAATAAACCTGCTTATCTCAAGCACCTGCCACGTGTTTCAAAATACTTAGAAGACAACCTCAAGCACCCAGCTTTAAAAGAGCTTGCAGATTGGTTCAGTTCACATTTACCAAGCCACGAACGCGAGTACAAAGGTCCAACCATATGAGCAAGGACACTGATAACACGGTTTTGCGCTCGATGGTTTTATGTGCAGGTCTTGGCACGCGCATGCAACCTTTAACCCTGACGACACCAAAACCGCTTATCAATGTTGCAGGTAAACCACTGCTTGAGTATGGCACGCGCAACTTGGAAAAGGCTGGCATTGAAACCATCATCATCAATGTCCATTACCTTGCAGAGCAAGTTGAAGACTGGGCACATAATTATCATGGCGCAGAAATTTTACTAAGCGATGAAAAAAACCAATTGCTCGAAACAGGCGGTGGTGTTTGCCATGCCAAAGCTATGCTTGGCAATGATCCCTTGTTTGTTCTCAACAGCGATTCCTTTTGGCTCGACCGACCTGAAAAATCTTCTTTAAAAGCGATGATGGCCTTTTTTGACAAAAACAAGTGTGACTTTTTGTTGCTCCTTACTACCCATGATAACGCCATTGGGTTTGATGGCCCCGGAGATTTTTTCTGCGGCGATGATGCTAAAATCTCACGTCGCGGCGAGGCGACCAAAGCCCCTTTTATTTATGCGGGCTGTTACCTGTTTAACCCAGCAGTTTTGCACGACTGCCCCAGCGGAAAATTTTCTATGAACGTCTTATGGGATCGCGCCATAAAACAAAATCGCGTTATGGGTTTTGTGCATGATGGACTATGGTTACATGTCGGCACTCCACAGGCAATTGCACAAACTGAGAAAGCCATTAAAAACTTTGACCACGATCCATTATGAGCAACCCTGATCGCACAGCAAAATCAGTTTATTACATTCCAGCAGGAGTTGGATTTGCCCAAAGCTTGGCGAAAGCAATTTTATCTGGCGACTTACCTAACCAAAATGGCAAACCGCCATCTCATTTTGAATTGCCGCAGTGGAGTATTTTACTGCCCACGCGGCGTGCCACCCGCGCACTTTCGCAAGCTTTTATTGAACAAGGTGAAGGCACGGCCAGGCTTTTGCCTCGTATTCAGCCCTTAGGCGATGTGGACGAAGACGAACTTGATTTTAATAACACGAACGCTACGGATGCTTTTGCCCCCGATCTCAGCACCGTATCAAAGCTTGAGCGCCAGTTCATGTTGTTGCGGTTTATTCAACAATGGGCACGCGAAAACCACGGCGTTCCCCTTGCTCAAACGCTCAATACATCTGGCAAACAAAACTTTGATCTCGCACAATCTCTTGGCGAACTTGTCGACGGATTTGAAACCCACGGACAAGACATTAGCATTATCGATAATTTATTCGATGGCGAATTTGCCGAACATCGTTTGCAGCTCTTAGGTTTTCTTTCCATCATTCAAGACAAACTGCCAGCCGCGATGAACGATGCTGGCAAGGTTGGAACCAATTTTCAACGCAACCAACTTATGGCTTCTTATACCAACTGGCTGCAACAAGGTGGCGCAAAGCACCCTGTAATTGCGGCTGGTTCTACCGGTTCAATTCCAACCACAGCCAAACTTCTATCTACCATTGCAGCGCTTGAAAACGGTGCCGTCGTGTTACCGGGCCTTGATGTTGATATGGATGAAGAAAGTTGGCAAAACCTTGAAGACCATCATCCTCAGTTTGGTATGCGCGAGCTGCTTGCAAAAATGGAGATTGAGCGCGAGGACGTCTCATTATTACCTGGCCTTGAACAAAGTGAAAAAGGCAAGGCGCGAAATTGGTTGGTGAGTGAAATTATGCGCCCAGCCAATACCACCAACCTTTGGCGCGATGCGGTGACTAAGAAAAAAGAAACACTGGCCCTTGCTACCCAAGACATGACCGTACTCGGCCTTAATAATGAACGCGCCCAAGCAAAAACTATCGCGCTTATTATGCGTCATGGATTAGAAGGCAAAAAGTCTGTTGCCTTGATAACACCAGATCGAACTCTTGCTCGAAATGTGAAAAGTGAACTGGCTCGATGGGATGTTGAGGTTGATGACTCAGCTGGTGAACCGTTATCGAAACATCCAAGCGCTGTTTTTTTGCAGCTATTACTTGATCTTGCTAAAAGTAACTTCTCCCCCCTTAAACTTAAAACGCTTATCAACCACCCGCTTTCGCGATTTGGACTATCAGATACCGAGATCAAAACCCAAGCTTACAATTTAGAAATCGGTTGTCTGCGCACGCGCCAACCCTATGAGGGGCTTGGCGGATTTGAAAAAATGTGCCAACAGGCAAAAGCATTTCAACAAGGCAATCTATACACTCACCCGCTCACCAAGCGCATGAGCGATGATGATTGGGATCATTGCGTCTGCCTTGCCCAAACCATTAAATCGAGCTTTGAACCATTAGAACAGTTATTTAACGATACCTGCCCGCCAAACCTTCGGCAGATTATTCAAATTCACCTACACGTTGCCCAAGAGGTTTGCGGCAAAGTGGATGGGCATAGTCTGTTGTGGCAAGGCGAAGCGGGCGAGCAACTTACAAGCATTTTTGGAAAACTGTTAGAAGCAGCCGATCATGCGCCTGTTATGACAGGCTACAGCTACCTTGATTTACTCGAGCGATTGTTAAAAGAAGCAATGTTGCGGCCAAAGCATATTCGCCATGACCAATTGACAATTTATGGCCTGATGGAAGCACGATTGGTTGCGAGTGATATTGTTATTTTAGGTGGCTTAAATGAAAATATCTGGCCCATGGCAGCACAAAACAACCCTTGGCTGACCCGCCCACAATTATCGAGTGCAGGTCTGCCCGTGCCTGAACGGCGCATCGGACTGTCGGCCCATGATTTTGCTCAAGGGTTTTGTGCCGATACCGTGTTTTTAACCTATACAAAAAAATTGGGAAATGCACCTGCGGTGCCGTCGCGGTGGATTTTACGTTTAAGAGCTTTATTGGATGCGGCCGAACTATCTGACCTGTGCAACAGCAACGAAGAAATGCCGTGGGATTATTGGGCAAATAACATTGATAAACCTGAAAGCTTTTCTCCATGCGAGCGCCCAGAACCAAAACCAGCTGTTGAGCGACGGGCAACATCTTTTAGTGTTACAGGGATCGAGAAACTCTTAAAGAACCCGTACCGTCATTTTGCCGAGAAAATTTTAAAGCTAACAATGCTTGATCCAATCGATCACCAAATCGGTGCAGCCGAGCGCGGCAGTCTGGTACACGATGTTTTACAAAAATTTATCAGTCAAAACCCGCACAAATTGCCTAAGGATGGTGAGAAGGTTTTAATCGATTTATTTGAAACCGAGCTCGGGAAAAATATTTCCGATGCATCACTTCGCGCTTTTTGGCAGCCACAGCTCAAACGGATCGCCAAATGGTTTATCGGCAATGAGAGCAAAATTCGCCAAAACTACATTGGATCAAAAGTCGAAATATCGGGCCGCTATCATTTTGAACTTAACGCTCAAATGTATACCATTTCGGCACGGGCAGACCGCGTGGATATATTCAGCGATGGAACCACTCGTATTGTTGATTATAAAACGGGCGCGCCGCCTTCTTTTTCAGAGACTGCAAACAACTTTTCTCCGCAACTCATTTTAGAAGCAATCATTGGGCAAGCTGGCGGATATGAAGGTATCGAGAAAGCACCCGTTGAAAACCTAATGTATATAAAACTTTCAGGTGGTATTCCTCCCGGTGGTATAACGACTTCAAAGAACCTTTCTGTGCTTATGGAAAAAACCAGCATGGGGATGGTTGAATTATTAGGTCGCTACCAATCGGCCGATTACGGCTATTTGGCTGCATCAGCACCAGCGCGACCTGAATTTGATCGCGAGTATGGGTATTTATCAAGGTGGCGCGAGTGGGCCCATTTGTATGAAAACACGGTGAACAAATGAGCGCAAAAGTAAGCAAAGCAAGCCAAGACCAGTCGCGCGCATCCAACCCCGATGTATCAGCTTTTGTTTCTGCTAATGCCGGGTCAGGTAAAACCCACGTTCTGGTCAATCGCGTTATCCGATTGATGCTGAACGGCACCGCACCAGAAAAGATTTTGTGCCTAACTTATACCAAGGCGGCGGCAGCTGAAATGTCTAACCGCCTTTACAAACGATTGGCTGAATGGATTCCGCTTAATGATGACGAACTAATTGAAAAAAT
>JAMOMM010000173.1 GCA_027067085.1 Hyphomicrobiales bacterium | reverse complement strand
CTTTACCTAGGTTGATGTTCGAATGATCTGAATTCGAAACGGAACCGATTGTCGCCATACATTCAGCGCGAACCATCCGAGTTTCACCAGAGCGCAAACGAAGTAATGCATAACCTTGGTCGCGACCAATAAATTGAACATAAGTTCCAGCAGAACGAGCAATCTGACCGCCCTTGCCTTGTTTTAGTTCAACGTTATGAACGATCGTACCAATTGGAATTGAACGAAGTGGCATCGCATTGCCAGGTTTCACATCCACTTTATCGCCAGCAATCACGCTATCGCCAATGTTCAAACGCTGAGGTGCCAAGATATAGGCTAATTCACCGTCTTCATATTTAATCAAAGCGATAAACGCTGTACGGTTTGGATCGTATTCCAAACGCTCAACAGTCGCTTTCATATCAAACTTAGTACGTTTGAAATCGATCTTGCGATATGTACGCTTATGGCCACCACCACGGTTAAACGCTGTTACGCGACCATTATTGTTACGTCCACCAGACTTAGTCAAACCTACGGTAAGAGTTTTGACTGGCTTGCCTTTCCATAGTTCCGAGCGGTCAACTGTCACCAATTGGCGCAAGCTCGGAGTTCTGGGTTTATACTTCTTAAGTGCCATAATAGCGCCTCAGCTTTTAAATCTTACAGTCCAGTAGTCACATCGATTGAGTGACCATCTTTAAGTGTTACGATCGCCTTCTTTACATCGATTTGGCGACCAACAACACCCTTGAACTTCTTTTCTTTACCCTTACGAACCATAGTGTTCACCGCTTTAACTTCAACGCCGAACAAACCTTCAATGGCCGCTTTGATTTGTGGCTTCGTAGCTGTTTTAGCAACATTAAAAACCACTTGATTGTGTTCGGCAGCCATTGTTGATTTCTCAGAAATCACTGGCGATACAATCGTATTATAATATTTTTCTTTACTCATTTGACCAATCCTTCAAAACGGGCCTCAAGAGCTTCAAGCGCAGCTTTGGTTAACACCAATTTATGGCGACGCAAAATATCGTAAGTGTTGATCCCTTGCACAGGCAATACATCAACATTGATGACATTACTAGCACCACGAGCCAAATTTTCGTTTACTTCAGCACCATCAATAATCAATGCATTAGTAATACCAAGTTTAGCCAACGCATCCTTCATGTCTTTGGTTTTTGGCGATTTCAAATCACCGTTTTCCAAAATAATCAATTCAGATGATTTAACTTTAGAAGAAAGCGCATGACATAGAGCCAATGCACGCATCTTCTTAGGCATACCAATCGCATGGCTACGAGTTCTTGGACCAAAAGCTTTAGCACCACCGATAAAGATACCAGCACGCTTTGAACCGTGACGAGCACCGCCGCCACCTTTTTGGTTGCCAAGTTTTGCACCAGTACGAGCGATTTCGCCGCGTTGCTTAGTTTGATGAGTACCTGCTTGGCGTTTTGCCAATTGGTAATTCACCATACGGTGCAAGATGTCTGCGCGAGGCTCGAGACCGAAAATCTTCTCAGGAAGATCGACAGTACCAGCTTTTTTCGCGTCAAGTGTTTGGACGTCAGTTTTCATCGTTCAAACCCTTATTCGCTGGCAGATGCTTGAGCCGTATCGGCACTTGCATCAGCTGTGTTATTAGAATTGCCACCACGGACAGCACCAGGCATTGGCGCATTTTCCGGAAGTTGACGCTTAATGGCATCGCGAACCATAACCCAGCCACCTTTTGAACCAGGGACAGCGCCCCGAACCAAAATAAGACCACGTTCTGGATCTGCACTCACCACTTCAAGGTTTTGTGTCGTAATCTGACGCGCGCCCATGTGGCCAGCCATCTTCTTACCTTTAAAAACCTTACCAGGATCCTGACATTGGCCAGTTGAACCATGTGAACGGTGAGAAATCGAAACACCGTGTGAAGCCCGAAGACCACCAAAGTTCCAACGTTTCATCGCACCAGCAAAACCTTTACCAACCGATATTCCAGTCACGTCAATAAATTGACCTGATACGAAGTGATCCGCAGTAATTTCTGCACCAACTTCAATGACATTCTCTTCGCTTACACGAAACTCAGCAAGTTTCTGTTTTGGTTCTACTTTAGCAGCAGCAAAGTGACCACGGCTCGCTTTAGTGACATTTTTCACTTTAGCTTTGCCAACACCAAGTTGTAACGCTGTATAACCATCTTTTTCGACAGTTTTATGCGCAACAACCTGACAGTTGTCCACTTTCAAAACAGTAACGGGAATATGATTACCATCTTCGGTAAACACTCTCGTCATGCCAACTTTCTGTGCGATGACACCTGAACGCATCACTCAGACTCCTCAAAATTGCTCTTTTAGTTTAGAGCTTAATCTCAACATCAACACCAGCAGCAAGGTCTAGCTTCATCAAAGCATCAACCGTTTGCGGTGTAGGATCAATAATATCCAGCAAACGCCGGTGTGTACGCATTTCGAACTGCTCACGTGATTTCTTGTTCACGTGTGGAGAACGGTTTACGCAAAATTTTTCAATTTGCGTTGGAAGAGGAACTGGGCCACTTACGTTAGCGCCGGTCCGCTTCGCGGTATTCACGATTTCAGCAGCCGATGTGTCTAAAACACGATGGTCAAATGCTTTCAATCTAATGCGAATATTTTGCTTTTGCATCTACTCGATCCATAAAAAGAGGCGTTCTTTAGGACTAAAGAACGCCCGTTTGTTACTATTCCAAAATTTCTGCCACCACGCCGGCGCCAACTGTGCGGCCACCTTCGCGAATAGCAAAACGTAGTTTGTCTTCCATGGCAATTGGTGTAATCAATTCAACTTCGAATGTCACATTATCGCCAGGCATAACC
>JAMOMM010000172.1 GCA_027067085.1 Hyphomicrobiales bacterium | reverse complement strand
GGCAAACGATGCGCATGGTCTGACGTTTGTTTGTGTTGCTGGAATTATTTATGCCACGCAACCAGATGCAACGCTTGGGGCATTACACAAAATGCTGACCGAGGAAAAAACAGCTAACGAGCTGACAGCAATCCATAATCTAACAACTTTACTAGGCTCTGGTCTATTGGCTATTGCCGCCTGTGAAGGCGCATTTAGTGATGATGAAGTGTGGAATGCCGCGCATTTAGATGAAGATTGGAATTTGGAGTTGTGGGGTGGCGATGACGATGCTGCTGCCCGTCGCCTCAAGCGCCGTAAAGAGTTCGATGGGATATTAGAGTTTCATCGCTTGGCGAAGGTTTAAGTACGCCACAATATGCCATTTTCCTTATTATCGGGTTGTCTCGATAATCCATAGGCTTGGTTCGGAATTCTTCGTTTACCGTGGATCACCGCCACAAGGGCGGTGATGAGGGTGCGGCTACTGAACCATAGTGTTTTGGACTTTAAAATTTGCAGTGCTAAACCAAAAGTATTGTTTGCGAAAAATCGATTGGGTGTTACAAATTTGTGACAAATCAAATTTTCTCAAGCAATCAGGTGCCAAATGCAAACAATATTAGATGAACTTGAAGAACGTCGCGCCGTTGCAAGGCTTGGTGGTGGGCAAGCACGGATTGATGCTCAGCATAAAAAGGGTAAGCTGACAGCGCGTGAGCGTATTGACCTGTTCCTTGATGAAGATTCATTTGAAGAATATGACATGTTTGTCGATCATCGTTGCACTGACTTTGGTATGGAAAAGAATAAAATTCCAGGTGACGGTGTGGTGACTGGCTGGGGCACGGTTAATGGTCGTGTGGTTTATGTTTTTGCCAAAGACTTTACTGTGTTCGGCGGTTCACTTTCGGCTACTCATGCGCAAAAAATCATTAAAATTCAAGATATGGCCCTGCGCAATCGAGCGCCCATTATTGGTTTGTTTGATGCAGGTGGTGCGCGCATTCAAGAAGGTGTGGCTGCACTAGGCGGATATGGCGAAGTGTTTTTACGCAATACGATGGCCTCGGGCGTTATTCCGCAAATTTCTTTAATTATGGGCCCATGCGCGGGTGGTGATGTGTATTCACCAGCCATAACTGATTTTATTTTTATGGTTCGCGACACAAGTTATATGTTTGTCACTGGCCCTGATGTTGTGAAAACAGTGACCAACGAAACCGTTACGGCGGAAGAACTTGGTGGGGCGAGTATTCATACAACTAAATCATCAATTGCCGATGGTGCGTTCGATAATGATGTTGAATTGTTATTACAGATGCGGCGATTTATAGACTTTTTGCCATCTTCTAACGTTTCTGACGTGCCAATTTTGCCAACAAATGATGATGCTGAGCGCACTGAAATGTCACTCGATACGCTTATTCCAGACAATCCAAATCAACCTTATGATATGAAAGAGCTTATTCATAAAATGGTTGATGATGGTGACTTCTTTGAGCTGCAAGAAAATTTTGCTGGCAATATCATCACAGGGTTTGGTCGTATGAATGGCAAGCCCATTGGTGTTATTGCTAACCAGCCGATGGTTTTAGCGGGTGTTCTGGACAGTGACGCATCGCGAAAAGCGGCGCGGTTTGTGCGGTTTTGTGATTGTTTTTCAATACCTTTAGTGACGTTAGTTGATGTTCCAGGTTTCTTGCCAGGTACTTCGCAAGAATATGGTGGGCTGATAAAGCATGGGGCAAAGCTGTTGTTTGCTTATGCCGAGGCGACGGTGCCGAAAATCACTATTATCACTCGCAAAGCCTATGGTGGGGCCTATGATGTGATGTCATCAAAACATATTCGCGGTGATGTGAATTATGCTTGGCCGACTGCTGAAATTGCTGTGATGGGTGCGAAAGGGGCGGTTGAGATTATTTTCCGTAAAGACCTTGGTGATGCCGATAAAATTGCAGCGCATGTAAAAGATTATGAAGATCGTTTTTGTTCGCCGTTTGTTGCCGCTGAACGCGGGTATATCGATGAAGTGATTATGCCGCATAATACGCGACGACGGGTATGCCGAGCGTTGAATATGCTGGCCAACAAGACGGTTGAAAACCCTTGGAAGAAGCACGACAACATTCCACTTTAATTGTCGAATTTGTTTGATTTATTAAAAACAAAACATCGTTAGCGATTTCTAAACGCCTTGTGAATTATTCTGCGGTTTAAATAAGTGGGATTTATGAGGAGAGAAACCTGTGTCAGTTGAGTTTAAGTCGCTTAGTCATGCTGTTGAGCAAATTAAAATCGAAGGTATGGTGAGTCCTCAAGACGTTATTGGTTTACGAGGTTTCGTTTTTGGAGACGGTGTTGTGTCTTCTCAAGAAGCAGGTGAGCTTTTCTCGTTATCTCGTGCAGGTTTTGTTATTCCCGAATGGTTGGAATTTTTTGTCGAGGCGATGACTGACTACATCGTTAATCAAGCAAAGCCGCGTGGATATGTTTCTTCGCAAAATGCCAATTGGCTGATGGAACAGGTTCGTTCAAGTGGTGAACTTCCTTCGGCTTTGGAACTGGAAACACTGGTAAATGTTATAAACAAAGCAAAGTCTTGCCCCGAAACGCTTTCCGTCTTTACCTTAGAAGTCGTCAAAGATGGCGTGATTAAAGGTGAGGGTGCTTTGCGTCGTGGTGCAAAGCTTGAAGCTGGTGTGATTGGTGCTGCAGAAGTAGACCTTCTTCGTCTGGTTCTTTACGGCATGGGCGGTACGGATAGTGTCGCTATTTCGCGGGCTGAAGCAGAAGTGCTGTTTGACATCAATGATATTGTTGGCGATGCAGCTAATCATCCGTCATGGCCTGATCTTTTTGTTAAAGCTATTGCCAATTTCTTGATGGCTTCTAGCGGTTATAAGGTGCCAACGCGCCAAGAAGCATTGCGCTCTGAAGAGTGGGTTGATGATGACCGTGCGAGTATTACGGACTTTTTGTCAAAAACCTTTGCGGGTGGTCTGCGCGGCATTTTGAAAAGCTATAGCGTCGATGATGCTTGGGCTGAGAAAAATAAAGACCACAAAAAATCAATTGAAACCAATGAAGTCGTTGATGCGGGTGAAGCACAATGGCTTATTGAACGGGTTAATCGTGATGGCAAAGTTCACAAAAATGAACGGGCTTTGCTGAGCTTTATTAAGGACAACTCGCCTGATATTCATCCTGAATTACAGGCTGTGCTTAGTCAGGTTGCCTAAAGCAATTTAGCGATTAAATCGTACTCTTCTGATGCGGTGAACTTAACGGGGACAATATCTCCTGCGTTTAAGTGTGCCGCATTTTCTATGAATACATTGCCGTCAATTTCTGGCGCGTCCCATTTCGAGCGGGCGATTGCTTCTCCGTGTTCATGGTCAATTTCATCGACAATAACTTCAGACGTTTGCCCAACGCGCGATGATAAAACATCAGCACTAACAAGGGCTTGAGCTTGCATGAAACGGTGCCAGCGTTCCTCTTTGACTTCATCTGCTATTTGATCGGGAATAGAATTGGATTGGGCACCCTCAACAGGTTCGTATTTGAAACAACCAGCGCGTTCAATTTTTGCTTCCTTCATCCAGTCTAGCAAATACTGAAAATCTTCTTGCGTTTCGCCAGGATAGCCAACGATGAAAGTTGAGCGAATGGCTAAGTCAGGGCAAACGCTGCGCCATTGTTCAATTTGGCGGAGAGTTTTTTCTTCATTACCTGGGCGTTTCATTGATTTGAGAATTTTGGGCGAGGCGTGCTGGAATGGAATGTCTAGATATGGCAAAACCAAACCTTGCGCCATGAGTTCAACAACATCTTTGACATGAGGGTAGGGATAAACGTAATGCATCCGCACCCAAGCACCCAATTGGCCCAGTTCTTTGGCTAAGTCGTAGAATTTGGCTTTGACCTCTTTGCCATGAAATTTGCTTGATGCATATTTAGTATCGACACCATAGGCGCTAGTGTCTTGGGAAATAACCAATAGTTCTTTAACGCCGGCTTTTACTAAACGTTCTGCTTCATAAAGCACTGACGCAACAGGGCGACTGGCGAGTTTGCCGCGGATGTCAGGAATAATGCAAAAACTACAGGTGTTATTGCAGCCTTCGGAAATTTTTAAATAGGCGTAATGCTTTGGGGTGAGTTTAAGTCCGCATTCTGGCACCAAGTCTTTAATTGGGTCGTGGGAGGGCGGAACGACATCGTGGACGGCAGACACCACGGCATCATATTGATGGGGGCCAGACACGGCTAATACGGAAGGGTGAGCCGCGCGAATGGCATCTTCTTCGCCGCCCATACAACCTGTGACAATAACTTTGCCATTTTTGGCGATAGCTTCGCCGATTGCTTGTAATGATTCCTCTTTTGCAGAATCAAGAAAGCCGCAGGTATTGACGATTACGGCATCTGCGCCTTCATAATCGGGCGAAAATGTATAGCCTTGCGCTCGTAGGTCAGTAAGAATGCGTTCAGAATCAACGAGGGCTTTAGGACAGCCGAGTGAAACGAGACCGATTTTAGGTGGCCCTTTTACGGGTGGTGTTTGCGACAAGCTGGTATTCTTTCGAAAATTGTAGGCAACTAATTGCTGGCGTTCAAGAAACTGCGGGTTGTTTTTGCTGCTGTAGTAGCATGATTTGTTCAGCATCGGACAGCACCAATTCAGGTTTTACTTTTGGTCCGTTGCAGTTTTGTGAGCAATCGATGTTTACGTCATAGCCAAACACTTCGATGGAATGAGCAACACCGCGCAAATTTTGTTCCCCATAGCTTTTCCAATGTCCGTTACAACGTGACCTAAACTCATCGGAGGCAATGATATGGCTGTCTAATTCTTTAGTCAGGGCTTCTAGTCTGGCAGCTTCATTAACGGCAGAGCCAAAGGCAGAAAAGGTGAGGCGGTCCATTAGCCCGACATTACCAAACATGACGTTGCCAATGTGGAGGCCAAGGCCGTAAGAAATTGAATCATAGCCCTCAGCTTCGCGCTCTGCGTTGGCGGCGGCCATTTGCGCTGATGCAACGCGTGCGGCTTGAGCTGCTGCTGTGCATGCTTTGGCACGGGCTTCTTTAGTGTTGCTGTCACAGGGAAAGATAGCCAGAAACCCATCGCCAACGAAGCTTAGAATTTCGCCGCCTGCATCTGAAAAAGCGCTTGCCACATTATCGAAAAATGTATTCAGGGCATCGATATATGCTTGGCGGCCTAATACTTCGGCCATGGTGGTGGAACCGCGAATATCGCCCATAACGATGGCGGCGCGAATGGTTTCGCCATCACCGCGTCTGATTTGCCCCTCAAGAACACGTGTGCCTGCACCATCGCCCAAATATGTTGATAGCGCATTTTTTGCTAAATCTTTTAGAACAGCGACTTTAGCGGTCACTGCTAAGCGCTTTTGTATCCGCAAAAGAGCTTCGATTTCTGATTCGGAAAAGCCGCCAGATTGCGCAGTTGCCCACGAACCAAAAATGCCCTTGCCGGGCTGGTCTTCAAAATTGCGAACAAAGGCGAGGTAATCTGTCATGCCTTCTTCTTTGAGTTCGTTGAGAACGGGGTAGTCAAAGCATTCGCCTTTGTCTAACCGTCGGCGCAAGTGTTGCAAGCTATTGGAAACCAGATAAAAATAGGGGCTTTGAGTGTAACGATTGTCTTCGCCCTTAGGTAAATGTTTTAGTCCATCCACGCTTGTTCCTTGGCCCCTGCGCCAAACAAAACCCATAGCGTTATATAATGGGTGCAAAACCGAGAAGGTAAAGTTGACCCGTAATATCGGTACGCCGGCAGCAGCAAGGCGCTCACATGTTCCTGTGACCAACGATTTTAAGTCGACATCTGTTAAAGCTTGAGAGACGACCCAATCGGAGACCTCATCAATAAGGGTAATTGACGTGCGTTCGCTCATTTGCTTTTCTTTCTCTATTGGCAATGAAATTGCTGTCATTAAAAGATAGTGCTTGTGCGCGTAAAATAAAAGATACGATCAAAAAATCGTGTTTACGGGTGCAAGTTCCTATTGTATTGCTTGAAAATAATTAAATCGAAGTGGTTAAATCCATCTTTTTCATAAGTCTAGGTTGAGTTACATGTTCAAAAAAATTCTAATTGCCAATCGCGGTGAAATTGCTTGTCGAGTGATGAAAACGGCCAAAAAGATGGGTATTGGCACTGTGGCGGTGTATTCTGATGCTGATGCGCGTGCCTTGCATGTGGAAATGGCTGATGAGGCGGTTAATATTGGTCCTGCTGCTGCGGCTGAGTCTTATCTGGTTATTGATAAAATCATTGATGCTTGTAAACAAACTGGCGCGCAGGCTGTGCATCCTGGGTATGGTTTTTTGTCTGAAAATGCAAACTTTGCAAACGCCTTGAAAGATAATGGGATCGCCTTTATCGGCCCCAATGTACGGGCTATTAAAGTGATGGGCGATAAAATCGAATCAAAAAAGTTTGCTGGTGATGCAAATGTTTCGATTGTACCGGGCCATTTAGGTGAAATTGATACCCCGCAAGAGGCTGTTAAAATCGCGGATGAAATTGGTTACCCCGTGATGATTAAGGCATCGGCAGGCGGCGGCGGCAAGGGCATGCGCATTGCCAATAGTCGTGATGAAGTTGAAGACGGATTCGCCTCGGCCCGCAATGAAGCGGTGTCATCGTTTGGGGACGACCGCATTTTTATTGAGAAGTTTATCGTCAATCCTCGGCATATTGAAATTCAAGTGATGGGCGATAAGCACGGCAATGTGGTTTATCTTGGTGAGCGTGAGTGTTCGATTCAGCGCCGTAATCAAAAAGTTATTGAAGAGGCGCCATCTCCGTTGCTTGATGAAGAAACCCGTCAAAAAATGGGCGAGCAGTCTGTAGCGCTGGCAAAAGCTGTTGATTATGATACCGCAGGTACGGTTGAGTTTGTTGTCGGGCAAGATAAGAATTTTTATTTCTTAGAGATGAATACACGGTTGCAAGTTGAGCATCCAGTAACCGAATTGATTACGGGGGTTGATTTGGTTGAGCAAATGATCCGTTCTGCTGCCGGCGAAGAGCTATCACTGAAACAAGATGAGATAAAATTAAATGGCTGGGCCATTGAAAGCCGAATTTATGCCGAAGATCCTTATCGTAACTTCATGCCGTCGACAGGCCGTCTTGTACGCTACAGTCCGCCAGCAGAAACAATTGAAGATGGACTGACGGTTCGTAATGATACGGGTGTTTATGAAGGTGGAGAAATCTCGATTTACTATGATCCGATGATTGCAAAGCTTTGTACGCACGGGCCAGACAGAGCCAGCGCAATTGCTCATATGTCTGATGCACTTGACCAGTTTTACATCGAGGGCATTGGCCATAACGTGCCGTTTTTATCTGCGATTATGCAGCATGATCGTTGGAAATCTGGCGACCTCTCAACAAGCTTTATCACAGATGAGTTTCCTGATGGGTTTGAAGGGGCAGTTCCATCGCAACAAGACATAGAAACATTGGCGTTGGCGGGTGTATATATGGACAATGTTAGTAATTTGCAGCGTCGCAAGATCAGTGGGCAGGTTGCTGGTCGAGCGGTTGTCTTTTCGTCGCAACGCGTGGTTCGGGTTGGTGATGAGTGGCTGAGCGCATCGTTAGAGCTTGAAAACAACAAAATGTTACAGGTTTCAATTGATGGCAATGAAGTTGTTTCGGTTGAAAGTAGCTGGCAATTGGGTTCTGCGATATGGTCAGGACATATCAATGGTAAACCCGTTAGTATTCAGGTTCATAGGGATACTAATGGATACAAAATGCTTTATCGCGGTGTTGGCGAAAAGGTTTGTGTGTATACACAGCGTGAAGCTGAGCTGGCAAAACTTATGCCCGTTCGAATTCCGCCAGATACTTCAAAACAATTACTGTGCCCAATGCCGGGCTTGATTGTTTCAGTTGATGTGGCCGTTGGTGATAAGGTTGAAGTTGGACAAAAACTTGCTGTCGTTGAAGCTATGAAAATGGAAAATGTTTTGAGAGCCGAACGAGAAGGAACTGTGAGCGCTGTTCATGCTGAGCAGGGTGATAGTTTGGCGGTTGATGCAATTATTATGGAGTTTGAATAAATATTATGAGTACATTCCAGACAGGCATTCTCGCAGATTTGCCTCAACAAGCGATTTTTATAGAGTTTGCTCTTAAACCTAATGGGGATGCGCAGGCGGTACTAGATGATTTATCCTTATTGGATGTTGATGAAAAGATAGTATTTGGTTTGGGCCAAGGCTTGATAAGCGCTGTCGGAAAAACGATAGATGGTTTGCGCGCATTTCCCGCTCTTAGTGGGCCAGGCTGCGAAGTGCCGACGACGCAGGCCTCTCTATGGTGTTGGCTGCGTGGTAGTGATAGAGGCAAGCTATTTCATCAAGCCCGCCAGATTGCTTTAGGGTTTGAAAAACAGTTGCGTATTTCCAAAATTACGAATTGCTATAAATATAGCAACGGTTTAGACCTCAGCGGGTATGAAGACGGCACGGAAAATCCGACTGAAGATGCTGCTGTTAAGGCGGCGATTGTTAGCCCTTCTATGGGTGATTTAGCAGGGTCTAGTTTTGTTGCTGTACAAAACTGGTTGCATGACTTTGATGTGCTTGACGATTTACCCATTGCCGAAACAGACGATATTATTGGTCGTCGAAAATTAGATAACGAAGAGTTTGAAGAAGCCCCCGTTTCAGCGCACGTAAAACGAACAGCACAAGAGACTTTTGATCCAGAAGCTTTTGTTGTGCGCCGTTCAATGCCATGGAGTGAAGGGCTTGAAGGTGGCTTTATGTTCATCGCTTTTGGCGCTACGCTTAATTCTTATGAAGCTCAACTAAAACGGATGGCAGGTCTTGAAGATGGAATTGTTGATGGCTTATTTAAGTTTACAACGCCAATTTCTGGTAGCTACTTTTGGTGCCCGCCAGTTAATGAGCAAGGACACTTGGATTTAACGGCCCTAAAATAAAAAACCCCACATCAGGGAGAGAATGTGGGGTTTGTTTTTGAGCATCGTTTCCAAAAGGTCGGTTTGCAGGGGACCATTTCTTGGGAGAGAGGATAGAAACGCCAGTGTGTTGCTCATGTTTGTTACTCACTATGTATTGTTTATAGCGCGGCTGTGCTGAACCAATTCTGACTGCCTTATTCATCTGGCGTTCATGTTCAAAATTGCTAAAATAGATGCGCGGGCGCGTGTTTTGTTTGAAGGGATAGGGTATGAATCGTCGGTTGTTTTTTCAAGGATTGCTTGGTGGTTGTGCCATGGGTGTTTTATCAACGGTGGTAATGGCTGGTAGTTTGTTCTCGCCAAAGCGCGGGGACCCGCTGCGAAAAGAGTTGCTTGATACCATTCGCGCGCGCGTGGAAAGTGATGTTCGTCAGAAAGTAAAGTTTGTTGTTTCCACTATAAATGTGATGGGTGAATGGGCTTATCTAGCCGTTGACCCCGTTAGTATGAGTGGCAAAGCGATTGATATTCGTAAAACCAAGTACGCCGATGATGCTGATATGATGGATGGACTGACTACATATTCATTATTACGTTATAAAAATGGGCGCTGGAATGAGATTTCATTTTTCACAGGGCCAACCGATGTTTCTCAATTGGCGTGGATTGATGATTATGGAATTTCCAAAAAGTTGATGGGTTTTTAGAGTGTGCGCTAGCAAAATATTAAAACGTGTGTCAGCCATTTTTGTATGGATCGCTTTGTTGGGTTTTCAGACAACTTTGGCGGCAGATATAAAGGTCGTTAAACCCGTTGCAGGGTCACTCGTTTATAAGAAATTACTCAACGCTATTCGTCCGCGGATTGAGTACGAATTGAAGACCACGGTGCGGCTCACTGTCAAAAAAATGAATATGCAGGGCAATTGGGCCTATTTAGAGGTGTTGCCGTTACAGATTGATGGCCATGCTATCGATTATTCTAAAACCAAGTTTAAGGATGCGAATTTAGATTTGTCAGATCCTAATCAAGCAGAAATGCTAATCAATTATGCGTTGTTAAAGTTGGTAGATGGTCGTTGGTATGAGGTCAGACAAGAATCTTTTCAAATTTTGGCCAACATAAATTGGGGTGAGTATTTCCCTGTTAAATATGAGCTGTTTAACTATGAGTAATCTTAGATCAATGTCATACAAGGCTTTGGCTATGAGGGCCGCTGCCTCACTTGGTTTTCTTACTTATTTAAGCCTTAACGCTAACGCTTTAATGCCGATGTCTTCACCGCCAGTTGGGTCAAAATTGCGCCAAGAGATTCTTGATGTTGTTCGTGTGCGATTGGAAGCTGAAGCGCAAGTAAAGGTGAAACTTGTTGTTAAAAAAGTTTTGGTGTTTGGCAGTGTTGCACACGTGTGTGTGGTGCCCGTAAATATTGATGGCTCGTCGTTAGACATGAAAAAATCTATTTTGGCTGGGGTTTATCAAGATATGATAGATGGGGAGATTGATGGGATTGAAACAGGTCTTGAAGGTAGCGCATCAAAGCTTGTGAAATCCAATGGCCGTTGGTTTGAGGTGGAATGGAATGGTGGTCGCTCGGTTTGTGACAAATAACTGCTAATCAGTGATTGTCGGGCCAAATATTTCCTCAAATGAGGTGCGCAAGGCTAGGTCTGCGTCATCCATCGTTAAGGGCAAGCCCAAATCGACCAAGCTGGTTTGGCCATGTTGTTGAATGCCACATGGTACGATGCCTGAAAAATGTTCAAGATCAGGTTCAATATTCAAGCTAATGCCATGGAATGTTACCCATTTGCGTAAACGAATACCAATTGCTGCAATTTTATCTTCAACGTCCGGGCCTTTTTGTGGGCGCGGAACCCAGATACCAACGCGGTCTTCGCGCCGTTCGCCCGCTACATTAAAATGGTGCAGTGTTGAGATTAGCCATTGTTCAAGGGCCGTTACAAACCCGCGCACATCGCGTTGGCGCTTGTTGAGGTCGAGCATAACATACGCAACGCGTTGACCGGGGCCATGATAGGTGTATTGCCCGCCACGACCCGTAGCAAACACAGGAAACCGATCAGGGTCTATTAAATCGCTTTTGTCAGCAGATGTACCTGCGGTGTATAGAGGAGGGTGCTCGATCAACCAAACGCGTTCTGGCTGTTTGCCTTCAAAAATGGCTTGTGCTTCAAGCTCCATGCGCTTAACGGCAAGCGGGTAGGGCACGAGCGAATTGCTCACTTCCCAAACAACAGGGTTTGGCGGTGTTGCGTACCAGTTTAACGTGCCTGAAATCTCATCGCGTTTATTCATTGATTGTTTTACCTGAGGTTTGTAACGGTCGTGTGTCAGATTGTTTGTTTTGACTATTAAAGCTTTAGCACGATCTTTAAAAAGGAAAATTGTTTTTACACAACTTGCCACTTGATTTGCATTGGTTTGCTTGATAAACACGCGCCAACCTCAAAGTGCGGCCGTGGCGGAATTGGTAGACGCGCAGCGTTGAGGTCGCTGTGGGGTAACACCCGTGGAAGTTCGAGTCTTCTCGGCCGCACCAAAAACCTTTCGTTAGAAAGGTTGTAAATCCAGACATCATACTCACAAGCGGCAGTTGTTTCGTTGAAACAACGAGAGTGAGTGTTCGAGGTTTCTCTGTCCTGGCGCTCCATTTGACAATTACCCTAGAAATCGAGCCTTGTTGAGGCATCTTCTGGATTTGCGGTGTTAGCTTGCTTGCTACTTCGTTGCAAAGTGCTTCGGCTTGCTCTTATGGGTGGGATGGGTTAGAAGATTTTTATTTATTTTCTCGGCTATGAAAGAATAGAAAATCCATTCACTTTCGGGGTTTTAGACCTCCAGCATTAGAACGTAGATCGATGAGCCAAAAGACTTTTTATATTACAACTGCAATTTCTTATCCCAATGGTGCGCCGCATATTGGTCATGCTTATGAAGCGTTGGCAACTGATGCGTTTGCGCGGTTTAAGCGTCTTGATGGCTTTGATGTGATGTTCTTGACGGGCACAGATGAGCACGGGCAAAAAATGCTGCAAACGGCTGAGGCGCAAGGAAAAACACCTTCCCAGCTTGCTGATGAGTTGTCGGCTGAATTTAAAAACATGGCCGCCGCATTAAATTGCTCTAACGATGACTTTATCCGTACGACTGAGCCGCGCCACCATGAAACTGTACAAAAACTTTGGCAGATCATGGAAGAAAATGGCAGTATTTATTTAGGTAAGTATGACGGCTGGTATTCTGTTCGCGATGAAGCTTATTATACCGAAGAAGAAACTGAAGAACGCGATGGTGAGCGGTTTAGCATTAAGACAAATACGCCTGTGAAATGGGTTGAAGAAGAAAGCTACTTTTTCAAACTGTCTGCTTACGGCGATAAGCTCTTGGCTTACTATGAAGACAATAGCGATTTTATTGGGCCAAATTCACGCAAAAACGAAATCACCAGTTTTGTCAAAGGCGGTTTGCGCGATCTTTCAATCTCACGCACGACATTTGATTGGGGCGTGCCTGTGCCTGGTAACCCCAAACATGTGATGTATGTATGGCTGGACGCATTGACCAACTATTTGTCTGCAACGGGTTATTTGACTGACAAAGACGGTGAGAACGCCAAGTTTTGGCCAGCCGATCTACACATCATTGGCAAAGACATTATTCGCTTTCATGCGGTTTATTGGCCAGCGTTTTTAATGGCGGCAAAATTACCATTACCAAAACGGGTTTTTGCGCATGGGTTCTTGTTTAACAAGGGCGAAAAAATGTCCAAATCAATCGGCAATGTTATTGACCCATTGGCATTGATTGAGGAGTTTGGTGTCGATCAATGCCGGTTCTTTTTCTTGCGCGAAGTCCCCTTTGGAAAAGATGGTAATTACAGCCATGAGGCGATTGTTAATCGTTCCAATGCTGACCTTGCAAATGATATTGGCAACTTGGCGCAGCGCTCACTTTCGATGATTGCCAAGAACTGTGAGGGGAAAGTCCCTGTTTGCGGTGAGTTGAGTGAGGCTGATAAATCAATTTTAGACGATGCAAAAGCATTGCTGCCAATTGTTCGCAGCTTTCATGAGGAACAAGCCATCCATAAAGCTATTGAAGCGATTTGGAGAGTGATTGGTGACGCAAATAAATACTTTGCTGGTCAAGAGCCCTGGGCGCTGAAAAAGACAGACCCTGAACGCATGGGTACTGTTTTGTACGTGACGGCCGAGCTTATTCGCCGGTTTGCGATTTTGGC
>JAMOMM010000171.1 GCA_027067085.1 Hyphomicrobiales bacterium | reverse complement strand
AACTGCCCACAGGCTGCGAAAATATCGCGGCCGCGTGGGGTGCGAACGGGGGAGGCATAGCCTGCTTTGTTGACGATTTCAGCGAAGATTTCGATGGTTTCCCAGTCGGAACATTCATAATCTGTGCCTGGCCATGGGTTGAATGGAATGAGGTTCACTTTGGCGGGAATGTTTTTGAGTAAATTAACCAAACGAATAGCATCTTGGGGGCTGTCGTTGATGTCTTTGAGCATGACATACTCAAAAGTAATGCGGCGCGAATTTGAAAGCCCTGGGTAATTGCGACATGCTTCAAGCAGTTCGGCAATGGGGTATTTTTTGTTCAGCGGCACCAAAATATCACGCACTTCATCGGTTGTTGCGTGCAAAGAAATAGCGAGCATTGTGGCGATCTCATCACCTGCGCGGGTGATTTCTGGCACAACGCCTGATGTTGAAAGGGTTGTGCGGCGGCGTGATAATGCAAGGCCTTCAGGGTCTTTGAGCACTGCCATTGCAGATTTTACATTATCAAAATTATATAATGGCTCGCCCATGCCCATGAGCACGACATTGGTGATGAACCGCCCATTTGCGGGTGCGTTTGGGTTTTGAGCTAATTGGCTTGGCCATTCTTCAACTTCATCGCGTGCAAACATGATTTGACCGACGATTTCGCCAGCGGTTAGGTTGCGGACTAAAGTCTGGGTGCCTGTGTGGCAGAACGTGCAGGACAATGTGCAGCCAACTTGGCTTGAAATACACAACGTGCCGCGGTCAGCTTCGGGGATGTACACCACCTCAACGTCATGCTGTTTGCCAAACTCATCTTTGGGCAAACGCAATAACCATTTGCGAGTACCGTCGGTTGATTTGAGTGCGGTGACAACTTCAAGGCGTTCAAGGGTAAAAACTTCGGCCATTGTGGCGCGCAAGTCTTTGGCAATGGTTGTCATCTCGGCAAAGTCTGTAACGCCGTGATGATACATCCAGCTCCAAACTTGGCTGGCGCGCATGCGGGCCTGACGATCTGGAACATCGGCAAGCGCCATTGCTTCTTGCAGCTCGCTACGGGTTAAACCAACAAGAGACAGTTTTTGTTTATCGGTGTTCATTGTTATCAGCGACCACCTTATCGACGGCAGGTTGAATCGATAGCTTTCATTGCCGCAGAAATGCCAGCAAGAGAATACTTATCAGTTGTTTTTGTGCCACGTTGAGATTGACCACGAATAACCATGGTTGAACCAGCCTTCATCGCGCCAACAACTTTGCTGTCAGTTTCTTTTGAGCCTGCCCATGCGCCATCAGCACTGGTGAAGAACTTAAAGCCTGACGCATTATCGATAACCACTGATGCGGTTGAGCCTTTTCTAAAAGGATAGCCGATGATGGTATTGGCTTCATTGCGCACGCCATCGCCGGGGCGGTGAGTGATGATAAAAAACGCGGGGTCGCGGTTCAAACCCTTAGGCGATGTGCTGATTGGTTGCGAGACCACATAACAAACAGGTTTTGAACCTTTTATGTAGGTGTAGGCCGTCCAATCCTTGAACGTGCCAAGGCTTTTAGGTTTAGGGGCTGCGGTGCTTGCAGTGCTGACCATTAAAGTGGCTGCTATTGTAAGCGCAGGAAAAAGGGCAATATTTCGAATCATCATATTTGAGAACATAAACTGTGTCGCCGATAGTTGCTAGTAGGGTTGCTAGTATGATTGCTAGACTGGGTACTCGTTTGAAAACTAACTGGTAATTTACTTGAATTTTTGTAGTGTTGGAAGTCTGTTGTAAGTTTGGGGTCTAGACCCGTTAATTATCTTAAAGTTTGACCACATTTTGTCCTTGGAAGGAAATATTTTAGTGAAAGCGTTATTGTGTAGAGAATGGGCCTCGTTTGACCACCTGAAAATTGAAGAAATTGACGCGCCTGTGGCGGGGCCTGATGAGGTGATTATAGATGTTAAAGCGGTGGGGTTGAACTTTTTTGATACGTTGATTGTTGAGAAAAAATATCAATATCAACCTGAATTTCCATTTTCGCCAGGTGCTGAGGTGGCTGGTGTTATTGGCGCGGTTGGTAAAAACGTGACGGGCTTTGCTGAAGGTGATCGAGTGATGGCCTATGTGAAGTTTAACGGTGCGCGTGAGCAATTGGCTGTTGCTGCTAATGATGTAACGCTTATTCCGCAAAATGTTAGCTTTGAAGTGGCTGCTGGTTTGCTGGTGACTTATGGCACCACCTATCATGCGCTGAAAGATCGGGCACGGTTAAAACCGGGTGAAACTTTAGCGGTGCTAGGTGCATCTGGCGGGGTTGGTCAAGCCGCGGTTGAATTGGGCAAGGTGATGGGTGCGCGGGTGATTGCTTGTGCATCGTCTGATGAAAAACTGGCGTTCTGCAAAGAATTGGGCGCGGATGAATTGCTCAATTATTCTGAGAAAGATTTAAAGACTGAACTAAAGCGTTTGACCGATGGCAAGGGCGCCGATGTGATTTATGACCCTGTGGGCGGTGATTTTTCTGAAGCTGCTGTTCGGGCAACGGCGTGGAACGGGCGGTTTTTGGTGGTTGGCTTTGCGGCGGGTAAAATCCCAAAAATCCCGTTGAATTTGGTATTGCTTAAAGGCATGTCATTGGTTGGCGTGTTTTGGGGTGACCACATTGTGCGTGAAAACGCCACCCACATTACCAATATTACCACATTGGCCAACTGGTGCGCCGACGGCAAAATCGCCCCACATATCTATAAAACGTGGCCGCTTGATGAAGCCGTTGATGCCATTGGCGCGATCGCGCGGCGTGAGGTGCGCGGGAAGGTTATTTTGACGGTTTGAGAGGGGTGAGATGTGAACTGGCCAGTATGATGCTAAATATC
>JAMOMM010000170.1 GCA_027067085.1 Hyphomicrobiales bacterium | reverse complement strand
GGTTTCAACCGGCACATCAAATCCCGTATCTTCAATAACCTGCGCAAGGCCAGAAGTATTTACAACGCTAGGATTAAAAACAATTTCAGCCCGTTCCAATGCAAGATTGACAGTTGCAGAAACCACGCCATCAGCTCGGCCTAAGGTTTTTTCAACCCGCCCCGAACAAGCCGAACAGGTCATGCCCCTAATTGGCAAATTAACAGACAAAGACCCATCATCAATATGGTTCACTTCAGAATTAACAGCAGCATCCATCTCAAAACCTCATTAAACTTTAAAACCATACCAAAAAATTGGACCAAAAAATCAGTACGTAACGCACAACAAAGTGCTTGATAAAGATAGATATAAGGTTTCCGGTCACTAGAAGGTCAAGGCTAATCGTGCGGCTTATTTTTCGTCAATCGAAAATCTTGCGCAATGGCTATCGTTGCAGGCACCAAAAAGAAACTCATTAAAGTGGCAAAAGCCAAACCCCAAGTAATGGTAATAGCAATCGGTACGAGGAATAATGCCTGATACCCCGTTTCAAAAATCAACGGCCCCAAACCGACAACCGTCGTGATCGATGTTAAAAACACCGGACGGAACCGTGATGCATAACCCTTAACCGTTGCGGTGCGTAAATTCTCGCCAGAGCGCTTTCGATGTCGAATTTCTTCAAACAGAATAATTGAGTCATTAACCAGCACGCCAAACAGCGCCACGACAGCAACAAGTGACAACATCGTCACTTTATAATCGAGCACATAATGGCCAATCACTGCACCAGATGCACCAAGTGGCAAAACCAACATAATCGCCAGAGGCAACAAAAAGCTCTCCATACTCCATGCCAAAATACAATAAATTGCAATTATCCCAACGCCTAATGCAAGGCTGATTTCACCCAACGCCCGTTTGCGTTCTTTACGCTTTCCTTCATACGAAAACTTAACATCATCATCGCTCGAAATCGCTGGCAATACAGAGTTGTCTAGCTTTTTCCAAACCGCCGTTGCTTCAACTTTCTTTCGATCAACATTAGCTTTCACCGATGCGGTCAGCGCGCCATTGCGCCGTCTTAAAATAGTCTCGCTATGGCCATACGACAGCGAGGCAACATCAAAGAACGAAGCCTTTGTTCCCGACGCATTCGACAAGGGGAAGTAGGATAAAACATCTTCCACATTTCCAATTTCTACGCCACTTTGATTTCTTGTTTGATAACGAACAATCACATCTAAAAAGCCATCACCATTTGCAATGCGGTCTGCTTTTTGACCTGTCAAACCACTGAAAATTTGTCGCCCGACATCTTGCCCAGAAAATCCGCGTTCAATACCAGTACGCGACAGCGCAAACTGTAATTCAGTTGAAGTCCCCGTAAGGGAATTGCGAACATTTTGCACACCATCAATATCACGCAAAGCTGCCTCAAGCTTTGCCACCGCGCGTTTAAGATTATCGGCCCCTTGTGCTTTGACCGTCACATCAACATCAGCGCCATCTGGCCCTGTTCTATTTTGCGAAATTTCCAGCGAAACAAGTCCAGCAATTTGCGGCATAGCTTTGCGCCACTTGGCAACAAATTCCTTCGAAGAAATTCGGCTTCCCCCATCGTCTTCCAACTCAACCAACACCGCACCAACGGCTGGATCATTTGGCCGCGTTCCCCACGACAATGTCCGCCCCGTAAGACCAAATGTTGCTTTAACCAAACCATAGGGCTTATAGCCCAAATCTTTTTCGACCTTAGAAAGGCCCTGCCACAACTTTTCAACCGCCTGTTTGGTCTCTTCACCACTAGAACCGGGCGATAAAGAAAAGTTGGCATAAACAAAGTTAGATTGAGGATTAAGCCAAAACTGAAAGCGAACAGAATTAGTTGCCGTCAAAAACACAGCAATGCCGACAAACCCAACCGCAATCATTATCGAGATGTAACGCATCCGAAAAACCAAATCGATCATCTTGGCAAATGGCACATTGACGAACCACATAAACCCACGATCCAAACGCGCCCGTATCGCCGACACTTTAGGCTTGCCGTTAACAATTTTACCACCATGGCGCATATGCCCCGGTAATAAAAAGAAACATTCAGCCAAGCTTGCTATCAACGCCACACATACAAAATACGGAATGGCTTTCACATAACTACCGATAGAATCAGTTAAAAAGATGATTGGGGCAAACGCGGCAATGGTAGTTAGTGTGGCGGTAAACACTGGCCGCCACATAGCATTGGCCCCTTGGAATGCCCCCTGCGCTGGCGTTAAGGATCGCCCCTGTTGAGTGACAATATTTTCGGCCACCACAATGGCATCATCAACAATAATGCCAAGGATCATCACCATCGCAAACGCTGAAATCATATTGATGGTTTGGCCTGTAGCCCACATCAAGATAAACGAAGCAGCAAAGGCCGTCGGGATGCCAACAACCACCCATAACGCCGCGCGAAAACTCAAAAAGATAAACAGCGTTATCGCGACCAACGCTAAACCAAGCGCCGCATTTTCACCCAGCAATGAAAGACGATCTTTAATTTGATCGGCGCGCACATCATACATTCGCAAAGAAATCGTCGAGGGATATTCCGCCTTGATTTCAGCAACAGTTTCGCGAACCTTATCGGCAATCTTTATCGAATCTTCGCTAGGGTTACGATAAAAGTTCAGAAAAAAACCATTGCCTTCGCGAAACACAGCACGGCTTTGCCGCTTTGGCGGAGAAATTGATATTTTTGCCACATCGCCAATTTTAAATTGGCCATTAGATCCAGAAATCAAAATATCATTGAGAGTTTTAATATCATGGGTTGAATCCATTCGCGTGGTAACCGTCGAATTGCCAGCTTCAAAAGACC
>JAMOMM010000169.1 GCA_027067085.1 Hyphomicrobiales bacterium | reverse complement strand
TCCATTAACTCCCCTTAACTTGACGAAGTTTGCGAACAACGCCAAAGTCGCTGCATGATGATAGCTGCACTTCCTTTTCCAAATATTGATCCTATTATTTTCTCCATCGGGCCGATTGCGGTGCGGTGGTATTCGCTTGCTTATATTGTTGGCTTGCTGTTTGCCATTTGGTTGGCTAAACGGATTGTCGCCAATGTTGCGCTTTGGGGTGCGAACAAGCCAACGATGAAGCCTGAACAAATTGATGACCTTTTATTATGGGTGATGCTTGGAGTGATTGGCGGCGGGCGGCTTGGTTATGTGTTGCTCTATAAACCTTCGATGCTGTTCAATGATCCGTTGCAGGTTTTGCAACCGTGGGATGGCGGCATGTCGTTTCATGGTGGCTTTTTGGGCGTGGTGATTGCTTTTGTATTATTTGCGCGCAAACATGATTTATCAATGTTGCAATTGTTTGATCTGGGCGGGGTGAGTGTGCCTGTGGGCCTTGGCCTTGGTCGTTTGGCCAATTTCATCAATGGCGAACTTTATGGCCGCGTCAGCGATGTGTCATGGGCCATGGTGTTTCCTACTGGCGGTCCATCGCCGCGCCACCCAAGCCAGCTTTATGAATTTGCCCTTGAAGGCGTTGTGTTATTCATTATCGCGATGCTGGCGATCTATAAGTTTAAAGCGCTTGAAAAACGTGGGCTTGTCGCGGGTCTGTTTGTGGCTGGTTATGGCATTTCGCGGTTTATTGTGGAGTTCGCGCGCGAGCCTGATGCCCATATTGGTTATATTGGTGGCTGGGGCACTTTAGGCATGATTTATTCATTGCCGCTGATTGGGGCTGGCCTTTGGCTTATTATGCGTGATAAGACGCGCATATGAGCACGAAAAAACATACCCCTTTAGAAGATAAATTGATTGGCCAAATCAAAAAAGATGGGCCGATCAGCGTTGAAACCTATATGAACGCCTGCCTTGGTGATGCCGAGTATGGGTATTATATGCACGGTGATCCGTTTGGCCGTGGTGGAGATTTTACCACAGCGCCAGAAGTGAGCCAAATGTTTGGCGAGGCGATTGGCGTGTGGTTTGCCACGGCTTGGCAAATGATGGGCAAACCCAAAAAGTTCAATCTGATCGAGCTTGGCCCAGGACGTGGTACGCTTATGGCAGACCTTTTGCGCGCGGCCAATGTATTGCCTGAATTTGCTGAGGCGATTGAAGTGCATATGGTGGATATGTCGCCAGCGCTGCGCCAAGTGCAAGGCAAAACCCTTGATGGTGTGCCTGTACATGTGCGTTTTCATCAACGGTTTGAGCAGGTGCCAGCAGCCCCAAGTTTGATTGTCGCCAATGAGTTTTTTGATGCGTTGCCTATTCGCCAAATTGTTAAAGGTGAAGATGGTTGGCATGAACGTGTGGTTGATGTTGTTGATGATGAATTGGTATTGCGCGCCAGCGATGACGTTTTGTCGATGGCAGAGGTGCCATTGTGGGCGCGCGCTGCCAAGGTGGGCGAGATTGCAGAACTTGCGCCAGCTCGAAATGATATGGCCCGACAAATCGGCACTTTCATTCGCCGTAATGGCGGGGCAGGGCTGATTATTGATTATGGCCATGCGTTGTCTTTTGTGGGTGATACTTTTCAGGCGGTACGCAAACATAAGTTTGTTGATGTGTTGCATCGGCCCGGTGAGAGCGATTTAACCTCGCATGTGGATTTTGAAGAGTTGGCTTTGGCGTTTAAAGATGGCGGGGTTGATGTTCATGGACCGCGCACTCAGCAAGCGTTTTTGTTGGCGATGGGTTTGCAAGAACGCTTAGATATGCTGAAAAAGAAAGCGCCAGCCCGGGCGCGGATTATGCTCGGTAAGCAAGCTGATCGCTTGGTGAGCGAAAAGCAAATGGGTCATTTGTTTAAGGCTATTGCCATTACTGATCCAAGCCTTGGCGTGCCTCACCCGTTTGGACCAGCGGGATAAGCACTGATGATTAAAGCTGCCCCAATTAAAGCCTCAAGCCTTGAACATATAGCTGGAGTTCAACATGGGTTTTTCACGCGGCAAGGTGGTCATTCATCGGGTATTTATTCATCGCTTAATACGGGCCTTGGGGCTGATGAAGACAATGAGATTGTTTTAAAGAATCGCCGTGTGGTGGCCGATCAACTTGGCGCGCGTGAGGTTATTACGCCGTATCAATATCACTCAGCCGTTGCGTTGGTGGTGAATGAGGTTTGGGATTGGCAGTCGCCGCCTAAGGCTGATGCGTTGGTAACGAATAAATCTGGTATTGCTATTGCGGTTAATACAGCTGACTGCACACCTGTTGTTTTTGCGAGCAGTGATGGCGCGGTGATTGGTGTTGCTCATTCTGGCTGGAAAGGCACCGTGGGCGGCGTGCTTGAGGCAACCATTGAGGCAATGGAAAGTTTGGGGGCTCAACGCTCGAACATTTTTGCTGCTATTGGCCCAACAATTAGCCAAGCCAATTATGAAGTTGGTCCTGAGTTTGTGGCGCAATTTGTAAACGATAATCCACAAAGTGCCGATTTGTTTGTGCCCTCGGCCAAACAAGGCCACTCGATGTTTGATCTACCTAAATGTGTAGAGAGGCGATTGCAGGTGCTTGATTTGGCGGGGGTTCAAAGCCTTGACCTATGCACCTATGGCGATGAGGGTAACTTCTATAGTTATCGCCGTATGACCCACAGGGGCGAGCCAGATTATGGCCGGCAAATGAGCGCGATAGTTATTGTTTAAAACGGGCTAAGTCTCGCTAAGCAAAATATGATATAAATTGACAATGTGATTCTGTGGGGTATCGCCACATGCTCGACATGATTTTGGTGTGATTGGGATTTATGATTGATCGGTT
>JAMOMM010000168.1 GCA_027067085.1 Hyphomicrobiales bacterium | reverse complement strand
TCCGTTGAGTTGTACGAAAACCTTCAAGCAGAAACTGGCCTTGCAACAGGTTGGAAACAAAACGGCGGCCTGCGCCTTGCCAACAATAAGGAACGCTGGACCGAGATTAAACGCCAAGCCACTACTGCCCATTCATTTGGTATGCAGATGGATTTACTCACGCCAAAAGAAGCCCAAGACCTTTGGCCAATGATGGACATCTCGGATTTGGTTGGTGCAGCGTTCATGCCCACCGATGGCCAAGCCTCACCTTCCGACATCACCCAGTCATTAGCAAAAGGCGCACGCATGCACGGCGCAAAAATCCATGAAGGCGTGACGGTAAAAGACATCATTGTAAAGGACGGTGTTGCAACAGGCGTGGTGACCGATCATGGCACCATTACTTGTGAAAAAATTGTCAATTGCGCGGGCATGTGGGCCAAGCATGTTGGCCAACTGGCAGGGGTTAGCGTCCCCCTCCAACAAGTCCAACACCAATATATGGTGACAGAACCTATCGAGGGCATCACCACTGATATGCCAACCCTGCGCGACCCTGATCGTTTGATTTATTTCAAAGAAGAAGTCGGCGGATTGGTCATGGGCGGTTATGAACTCAACCCTGTTGCATGGCGACCTGAAAAAATCCACGCCAATATCCCAAACGGCTTTGAATTTCAACTGCTCGAAAGCGACTGGGACCATTTTGAACAACTGATGGAACAAGCTTTAGAACGCGTACCAGCCCTTGAAACAGCAGGCGTTAAACAACTGCTCAACGGCCCTGAAAGTTTCACCCCCGATGGCACCTACATCATGGGCGAAGCGCCTGAAGTTAAAAACTTCTTTGTCGGTGCTGGCTTTAATGCCTTTGGTATTGCAGCAGGTGGCGGCGCAGGCTGGACATTGGCCCAATGGGTTATAACAGGCGAACAACCCATGGATTTATGGAGCGTCGACATTAGGCGCTTTTCAGACCTTCACAAAGATGATGCCTGGACATGCGAGCGCACGCTTGAAGCCTATAGCAAACATTACACAATTGCCTTCCCGCATGAAGAATATGAAACAGGACGGCCACGCATCGTTTCCCCGCTTTACGATCGCGTGAAAGCCAAGAACGCTTGTTTCGGCTCGAAACTTGGTTGGGAGCGGCCTAACTGGTTCGCCCCGCAAGGTGTTGAGCCCAAAGATGAATATACCATGGGCAAACAAAACTGGTTTGATTATGTTGGCCAAGAGCACAAAGCCTGCCGCGAAAATGTGGTAATATTCGATCAATCATCTTTCGCCAAATTTGAACTATCTGGCAAAGATGTTGAACAGGCTTTATCATGGATTGCCGCCAATGATGTCACTGGCCCTGTTGGTAAGATCACCTACACCCAAATGCTCAATTCACGCGGCGGCATTGAATGCGATCTAACCTGCGTTCGCGTTACCGATGAACTTTATTATATCATCACTGGCACTGGTTACCGCACCCATGATTTTGCTTGGATAAAAAACCACATCCCGAAAAACCTTGATGCAGAACTCATCGATATTACCGAGGAATATGGCACCCTGTCTCTATTTGGCCCACTGGCGCGCGATGTCCTTATGGAAACCCAACGTTTACCCGGAAAAGTATCAAACGATGATTTTCCATTTGGGCAAATGCGCCAACTAATCATCAACGAGCAGGTTGTCATGGCTCTGCGCCTGACTTATGTCGGGGAATTGGGTTGGGAGCTACACATGCCGATATCGGCTATCGAACCCGTACTTGATGCTCTAATGGCTGCGGGATGGCAACATAATATTTGGATGGCTGGCTACCGCGCTATTGAGAGCCTGCGGCTGGAAAAAGGCTATCGCGCTTGGGGATCAGACATCACCCCCAATGACAACCCGTATGAAGCGGGCCTTGGCTGGGCGGTAAAACTCAAAACCGATCAGCAATTCCTTGGCCGTGCTGCAATGGAAAAAGCAAAAACCAACCCGCTCACCAAACGCCTTGCTTGTTTCACCCTAGATGACCCTGAAATTGTGCTGGTTGGCCGCGAAACCATTTTGCGTAATGGCAAGCCCGTCGGTTATCTGACCAGCGGTGGCTATGGTTATACCATCGGCAAACCCATCGGCTATGGCTATATCAAAAACCTCGATGGCGTTTCAAATGAGTTCATCAATGGGGGTACTTATGAGTTGGAAGTGGCATGCGAACGTTACCCTGCAACAGTCCATATGAAACCGCTTTATGATCCGCAAATGCAACGCATCAAATGCTGAGGTAACACCATGACCGACAACACTTTTGAACAAGCCCGACGCGCCATTTCCAAACTCGACATTTTCAAAGGCGCAAATCCCTCAATCATTCCCATAAAACGACTGGGCGGCTTAACCAATCTAGTGTTTCGCGTTGAGCACAACAATGATGCCTTGTGCCTGCGTTTACCAGGTAAAGGCACCGAAGAATTTATTGACCGTAAAATTGAAGCCCACAACGCTCGCGCTGCAGTACAAGCAGGCGTTAGCCCTCAAATATTATTTGCTGATGAAAATACAGGCATCATGGTCGCCAAATTTCTTGATAGTTTCGACACCATGACACCAGATTTATTCAAATCCAAAACAGGCTCGCCCGCGCGCGCTGGTAAAACCTTTTCAAAGCTTCATAACTCTGGTCAAACCTTCCAGTTTCGTTTCGAACTATTCACCATGATTGATGAATACCTCGACATCCTATCAAAAAAAACCGTCCATTTTCCCGATGGATACCACGACGTGCTAGCGGATTCAAAAGCCGTTCGCCAAGCCTTAAATGCCAATCCAACAAAGCTTGCCCCCTGCCACTGCGACCCGTTATGCGAGAACTTTCTTGATGATGGTGAAACCATGT
>JAMOMM010000167.1 GCA_027067085.1 Hyphomicrobiales bacterium | reverse complement strand
GTCTTTCCAGCAGGCACTTGGTTGTTGTTGGTATTTGATGCGATAACAACAAACTGATTTGATGCGGCGGCGGCTGGTTGAGAGACCGCTACTAATGAAATAAGCAGAGCAAATATTGGGCCAAAAAATAGACTAAAAATTTGGCGAAAAACGGGGCGCATAGTTTCTCCTAGGAGGTGTGGCAGAACGTTGGAAACTGGGGTCATTATTTCCCCTTTAACTCTATAGTAACACCGCGATTGCCTTGGCGCAAACGGTTGGCATGAAAGTTGATTAACGGATCAGTATTGTATTTATCGGCAAGCTTGAAAAATGCTAGCGGGGCATCTTTTTTGTTACCAGCCATCAGCGCGTAAGCTTTGTTGTATTCTTGCAAGTGCGTTTCTTGCGCTGTCGTGCCTGTTGCGGTTTTTACTATTGGTTCAAAACAAGTAACAGCTTCCTGTTTGCCTTTCAAAATGATGTCGCCAATGGGGCGGAACTGAACAGATTGACATGCAGCGCGAACCGTTTGGCTGACACAGATGCGGGTGCCAAAATGTTTGTTTGCAGACTCAAGACGCGCGGCCGTATTGACGGTATCACCAATGCCTGTGTAATCCATAAAGCGCTTGCCACCAAAATTGCCAATGATGGCATCGCCTTTATGAATGCCGATACGTGTGTTGCCAAAATTGATGCCTTTTAAGTTTTGGGCATGCTTAAAATCCTGACTGAATTTTTCAATCTTTAAGGCTAGTTGTACTGCCCGATCGGCTTGATCTTCTTGGGGTTGGGGTGCACCAAAAAAGCCAACAACGGCATCACCAATTATTTTATCTATTGTTGCATCGGCTTCGACAAAAAGCGCGCACATTTGATCTAAATAATCATTTAGCAAACCAGCCACCTGCGTTGGTTCCATGCTTTCGCTAAGTGCGGTGAAGTTTTGAAGATCAGTAAAAATGTAGGTGACTTGGCGAAGTTCACCGCCAAGTTCTAGCTTTTTGTGATTGGCTATGATTTTGGTAACAATTGCGGGGCTGACATAATGGGAAAATGCCTTTTCAATAAACTGGCGCTGTTCGCGATCTTTGAACCATTGGCGCATGGCGAAAAACAGACTGGCGAAAATAGCAGCAAAAATGGGCGTAACAAAAGGGATTTGAATGTGGGCGGTTCTAAATAAATAGAACGCGACATAACCAAACAGCATAATTAACAAGGCAATGATGACGAGCCGCTGCAATGGTGTGATTTTAGAAGAGGCGACGATGGCAGCGATAAGAGAGAGGCCAATGACAATACTAATGGTGATGAGTGCGCCCGGTTTGGAAATTTGGTCACCGTTTAAGAACTGGTTCAGAATGTGAGCGTGAATCATAACCCCGTATAGATTTCCAACCGTTGTTCCTTTTGTGGTGGTAAAGGCGGTGGCATGACGATCTTGTGCGGGTAAAGTTGGGCCGATTAAAACAATTTTGTCTTTGAACCACGCTGGGGGTAAAAATTGAACCGTGTGGGCGGGGTAGGTTGTAAAGGGGAAGGGGTTGCCTTTTGCTGTACCTTTTTTATCAGTGGTTTTGCTAGTGGTTTTGCCATTGGTCTTGCCAGTGGTTTTGTTTGCGTTATTGTTGTAAAATGTAATACGCCCTGTTGGGTATGGTGGTTTTTTACCAACCGCTTTTGCGATTGCGGCGGCAAGTCCTGGTTGCCATTTTCCATCAATAGTACGGCCTGAAAATGCTTGACGAACTGTGCCGTCAAAATTATCGCGCAATAGTGTGACAAGGCCTTTTTGCACGCCTTTTAAGTAGGTTTTTTGAAAAGCCACCTGCTTTGGCGTTAAGCCTTCGGCTTGGTTTGCATAACCAATAACAAATGGAGATTTAAGGTTTTTGATTGTTGTGAGAAATTGTGTGTCTTTTGGGCGTTCGCTTGGTTGATCGATTAGAAGGTCGAGCCCGATGGCTTTTGCGCCTGCGTTATCGATTTTTGCTATGACCTTGCTTAGAAGTGTTCGATCAATCGGAGAGCGGTAAGGCAGTTTTGCTAACGTGTCTTCATCAATGGTGACGATCACGATATTTTCAGGTGTTTTCCAATTGCCATATTTAGTTAAGAGATAATCGGTTAACGAAATTTCGAGGCGCAAGCTAATGGCAAAAGCAAAGACACTGGCAAACAGCGCAACGACAACTGTTTTTGCCAGTAACTTTAAGACGGGTCGTTTTTTAAACATCGACGTTTTGATTTTTACTTGGTGATTTCAAAGCGGTTGATCTTTGATTGTGTGCCGTCTTTATAACTCAACTTTATAGTCATGAATTTTGATGACTTGGGTATTGCAAAAAATATTTTTGACATTTTGCCTTTGAAATCTACTCGATGTGGCTTGAGAGGATCGCACGGCAGGAGTTTGAATTCCTTGTTTGGTTGGTCTTCATCAATGCCATATTCAATTTTTTCTAAAGAGCAACGGTAGGTGATGAGGTGACTAAAATAAACCAATTGCTTGCCATCATACAAACGAAAGCCGAGCCAACCGTTTGGAAACCTTTCGAGAATGTTTTTTTGACTGGCAATAAGAGCGTTTGCGGGATCAAAAAACACATCAAATGGCCCTTGGGTTTTTCCGTGAATATCGGTGTAAGATATTTTCAGCATTCTGGGGCCAGCGTTCGGGGGGAGTTCCACCATTGGGTAGGCGATGGGTTTGCCTGTTGTTGGGTTAATAGACCCAGGAAGGAAGCCTGTTGAAACGGGTGGATTGCCAGAATGGGCAACAAAAATTTCATTTACTTGATCGGCGATACCAATGTTAATCATCCAGCCTGAATTGCTGCGGCTTGGGTTTAGTTTTATCGGGTTCACCAAAACTTCTTTATTAAGGTAAGAAAGCGCGGCTAAGCGTTGTTTGGAATCTTTAACCTGCTTTGCAGCAAGTTGCTGATCGATGAAATATTTCAAAAATTTACCTTGTTTGGACAGTTCGGTGAACTTGGTGAGCAGCTCATACTCGTTCTTTTTGTCAGCTAATGATTGTTGTCCAAGACGGAGTGCTGAATAATCACGGCTAAGTTCATAATAAGCAGGGGCAAAGTCTGGGTGTTTTTTGATATATGCTTTTAACTGATCGATGCGTAAATCTTTCTCGGCCAGTAATGCGCGGGCAAACTGTAGTGTTGGATCGTTGTTGCCTTGCGATAGGCTTAAATAAAACTCGCGCGCGCCAGCTCGACCCTCTTGAACACGTAAAAAATTTTGAAACCTGTAATGGGGATCAACACTTACTTGTTTAAAGGCGAAGTACTTGAGATAATCTTGTCGTGCTTTGGGATAATCGCCTTGCAGTTCATGCATGCGCGCATTGGCATAAAATTCATGGGGCCGCGTTGGTTTTTCAATAATGAGAGAACGGCTTGATAGTTTGGCAAATAGTTTCTCAATTTGCGGTGATAGAGCATCACCTGTTTCGCCGCGTTCAATTTTATCAATTTCAAGTTTTGCAATTGTAGCAAAAGGACCGGTTGGAAAACGATCTACATAGGCTTGCAGGTGTTTAATGGAACCTGTGTTTTTAACATCGTTCCACATTTGCAACTCAACTTGTGTGGCATTGGTGTTTGCGCCTCCTGAAGCGGCAATTTTTTCTGTTGTAGCAGAAGGAACGAACGTGATGTCGGTGGTTAAAGAGGAATAATCCCACGGTACTTGATCGCCGTTTGTGGCTTTGACGACGGATCGACGGACGTTTTTAAATACTTTTTCAATACTACTTCCAGGCTGTAATATTTCACGGGCAATGGCTGCTGTATATGGGCTGTTAAGGCCTTTGCCATCGGTGGCTGTGCTGCCTGGTGCTGTCGCATAAGAGATGAAACTACCGCGTGGCGTTTTTTTTAGTAGGGCAAGGCCTTGGCCTGTGCTGCGAATACTGCGGCTTAAAGCGGTGTTGCGGCAGGCATCAAGAAGGACAATGTTTGGTCCTTTGTGGGCGCGCTCTAGTTTTGCTAATACCCAATCAACTGAAAGAGCTTCGAATTCTGCGTCAACCTCATCTTTTAAGTTTGCACCCAATGGGGCCAAATAATTAATATTGGCTGCTTGAAATCCGTGGCCTGAATAATAAAACAAACCGATTGCAGGGGGATTTGAACTCTGTAGTTTTTTTGTAAACTTTGCAACGGCAACTTTCATGTCACGCAAATTTGCATCCATTACAAGAGTAACCTCAAAGCCAGTTCGTTTAAGCGAATCTGAAATGAGGGCGGCATCATTGGTGGGGTTTTTTAATGGAGATAAAGATTTACCTGTATAATTTGCATTGCCAATAACAAGGGCAAAGCGTTTTTGCGTTGGTTGTTCTGATTGAGCAAAGGCGGTGATATTGGCGTTTGTGATGGAAAAAACCATCAAAAACAAAATCTTTAGAACGCGCATAGATATTCTCCAATTTCCCATATTTTCCCTCGTCTGAGTATAGAGGCAATTGGCGTTTATTGAAATAGAAGGCAGATATATTTTTAACCTAGCGTTAATGTGATGAAAAATACCTTATGTCGTTAGAAGTGGATATGCTTGAAAGTCTGAAAAATCAAAAAACTTCCTGTCAACTTAAATTATGTTTAATTGACAAAGGTCAATGCCGACTTCGCTAGTCAGATTAGTTTTTGCTGGCCTGTAAATTATTTAAAGAAGGGGTGCTGGCTATGCAAACAAAGTCTGCAGCACGAAATATATTTTATGGCGGTTCGTTGTTTTTCTTGCTGATTTTTTTCGGCCTTACAGCGCACAGCCATTACTACATTAAAAATGTCTCGACCAATGAAGTAACGCTAACTGAGGGTGTTGCCCGTGGTAAAAAGATTTGGGAAGATAAATCCTGCGTCAATTGCCATACCATTCTCGGTGAGGGTGCATACTTTGCTCCAGAGCTGGGTAATGTTTGGATTCGTCGTGGCGGTAAGGATGACCCGGAAGGGGCAAAAGATTTCATCAAAGAATGGATGAAAGCCCAACCAACTGGCATTGAAGGCCGTCGGCAAATGCCACAGTTCCATTTAACCGACAAACAGCTAGATGACCTTGTCGAGTTCTTCAAATGGGTGAGCACCATTGATACCAATGGCTGGCCGCCAAATGATGCGGGTTGAGGAGGATTAAATTATGAAATATCAAACACAAAAAATAGCCATGGCGTACTTTGCGGTCGCTATGGGTCTATTTGCCATTCAGGTTTTAGGTGGTTTGTTGGCAGGGTTTATTTATATCTCGCCAAACTTCTTATCAGACCTGTTGCCGTTTAATGTTGTTCGCATGTTGCATACAAATGCACTTGTTGTGTGGCTTTTACTCGGCTTTTTTGGTGCCGCGTATTATTTGGTGCCAGAAGAATCAGAGCGCGAAATTTATTCGCCTATGATCGCTTATTTGCAATTGATTTTGCTTGTGGTCGGCACGCTCGGCGCGGTTATCACCTATACATTCAATTTGTTTGAAGGTAATTTTTTCCTTGGTCTTCAAGGTCGTGAATTTCTTGAGCAACCGTTTTGGGTGAAAATTGGTATTGTTGTTGCAGCACTTATGTTCTTGTACAACATTTCAATGACCGTTCTAAAGGGGCGTAAAACAGCCATTACAAATGTGCTGCTTTTAGGCCTTTGGGGCATTGCGATCTTCTTCTTATTCGCATTTTATGTGCCAGACAATTTGGCTCTTGATAAAATGTATTGGTGGTATGTTATTCACCTTTGGGTTGAAGGTGTCTGGGAACTTGTTATGGCATCTATTCTTGCCTTCTTGTTGCTTAAACTTACTGGTGTTGACCGTGAAGTGGTTGAAAAGTGGATTTATGTTATTGTGTCTTTGTCGCTGTTTTCTGGCGTACTTGGCACGGGCCACCACTATTTCTGGATCGGTACACCTAAGTATTGGACATGGATTGGCTCAATCTTTTCTGCCATGGAAGTTATTCCGTTCTTTGCGATGGTGTTATTTAGTTTTACCATGGTTTGGAAAGGTGGGCGAAATCACCCCAATAAAGCGGCCGTTTTGTGGTCACTTGGTACTGCGGTAATGGCGTTCTTTGGCGCAGGTGTTTGGGGCTTTATGCATACTTTGCACGGTGTGAATTTTTACTCACACGGTACACAAATAACAGCAGCTCACGGTCACTTAGCGTTCTTTGGCGCATATGTTTCAATTAACTTGGCAATCATTACTTATGCAATGCCTTATATATTGAAACGCGAGCCATATAACCAAGTTCTCAACATGGTTAGCTTCTGGATCATGAACAGTGCAATGGCCTTTATGACCTTCGTGCTGACATTTGCTGGAGCAATCCAAACTCACCTACAGCGGGTGAACGGAGAGGACTTTATGGATGTGCAAGAGCAGATGCAATTGTTCTTCGTAATGCGCTTTGGTGCTGGTGCAGTATTCGTTATTGGTGCATTATTGTTTATCTACGCAATATTTGTTCCAAGAAAAGAATTGCTGCAAAAGTCAACAACAGCAGCAGCTGAATAAGCAACTAAACAACACGCAGGTTTTGATGTAATGTCAAAGCCTGCTTTTTTTTTAACTTTTTACGAGCCTTTGAGGTTTGTGCTTCAATAATACTTTAGGAAAACAAATGACCGTATCGGCAAAAAAAATTGGTGCTAAAGCAAGCATTCCTTTTTATCAACCTGTGAGTGATGAATGCGATGTGTTTGAGCAAGCTTTTAAACTCAATCTTCCGTTGCTTCTTAAAGGCCCAACAGGTTGTGGGAAAACGCGATTTGTCAGCCATATGTCAGCCCGTCTTGGTTTGTCGTTAAATACGGTTTCTTGTCATGATGATTTGGCCGCAGCTGATCTTACAGGGCGCTTTCTCCTTAAAGGTGGTGAAACTGTTTGGGCCGATGGTCCGCTGACAGATAGCGTTCGAAATGGTGGAGTTTGTTATCTTGATGAGGTGGTTGAAGCGCGAAAAGATGTAACTGTTGTGATTCACCCCTTAACTGATGATCGCCGTATTTTACCGCTTGATCGCACGGGTGAATTGATTGAGGCACCTGATGATTTTATGTTGGTTGTATCGTATAATCCTGGTTATCAAAATATTCTAAAATCACTGAAACCAAGCACGCGGCAACGGTTTTTGGCTTTGGAATTTGACTTTCCACCAGCGCAAACAGAAACAGTTATTGTCGCCAATGAAAGCGGCCTTGATGGCGATAAGTGCGCTCAATTGGTGCGACTTGCAGCAAAGCTTCGCGCTCTTAAAGGCCAAGACATTGAAGAAGGTGTTTCTACGCGTTTGTTGGTTTATTGCGCAACCTTGATTGCCAATGGTATGGACCTTGATCGAGCTATCGAGGTCGCTATTATTGAGCCCTTGGCAGATGACCGCGATGTTAAAGCAGGTCTAAAAGACCTTGTGCAAGCAATTTACGGATAATCGTTATGGCGGGCTTTTCTGACCTGTTTGAACCTGAAGAAGTTTTTGGTGCATTTTGGCATCGCCTTGTGGGTGAAGCTGATGTTGAAAAACGTTATGATGATGAAGCCGTTGGTTTAGAAGATATTCGCAAACGGCTGGAAATTTTCTTTCGTGCTGTGGGCGGCAAGCCTGGCGTTGAAATAAAAGCGATTGCTGCGCAAACCACAAATTACCGACAAAAATTTTTAGCAAAATTGGGTCAAGCCTCTACCGCGGTTAGTCGCGCGCGCTTTGATGGTGATTATTTATATTTGCCAGATGAAATTGCCTTGTTGCCAGAGCGCAGCGCCAATGAAGAAGTCTACTTATGGCTGGCCATTTGGGCGGCATGTGTTGGCGATAATGTCCCAGCTGCAATGGATGATCCGTTGCAAAATGATATTGTTGTTTTGCGATTTTTGAAAAAGATTTTAAGCGAAGTTTTTGAACAATTTCCAGGGATGGCAAAAACCTATCATCGTTTGGCCAGTTTGATATTAACAGAGCGTGCGGTTCGTCCTTTGCCAGCTCAAGAAGCTGAAATTGAAGCGGCTATTATTGCCATGCTCAGTGGCGCGCAGGTTGATGGTTCTTTAGAGATTTATCAGGCTATTCAAAATAGCGATGCCCCTATTGCTCAGTTTAAGGCTGACAACGCCTATAAAACATTTCTGCCAGTTATTTTGTGGGGTGAGGTGCTCGAACCAAGCGCGCGGGAACAGGCGCGTACGGGATGGCAAGAAGATGCAAAAAGCGATGATAGCCGCAGCCAAGAAGGCAAACCGAAAGCGCGCAAAGCAAAGCGCCAACAATCTGACCAAATTGAGAATAAAAACTCATTGATTATCGCGCGTTTTGAGGCGTTGTTGTCGTGGGCCGAGATGATGAATATTCCGCGCGCGGTGGAAGATGATGAAGAAGACAATGCCCAAAAATCTGCCGATGACCAAGAAGAACTTGGATTGGCCAATATTTCTAAGAAGGCCTCAACCAAACTGAAGTTTGATTTAGATTTAGCACCGCAAGATGTTGAGCATGAACGGCTTTCTGATAAACACACATACCCAGAATGGGATTATCGCAAGAACATCTATTTGCCAGATCATTGTCGTGTTTTATCTGGTGTGGCGCCAGAGCTAGAAGCTGGTTCTGTTTGGCAACCAGACCGCGATGCTCGGCAACGGATTAGGGCGGTAAAACGCCAGTTTGAAGCGTTGCGACCGCGGCAAGAGCGCTTTATGCGTCAAGCTGACGGCAGTGAACTTGATATGGATGCGTTGGTTCGGGCGCGCTGTGATATGCAGGCTAGTGGGCAAAGTTCAAACAGGGTTTTTACCAATGTTAGGAATGCGGCGCGTGATCTTTCGGTTAGCGTGTTGATTGATACATCGCGATCATCTGAAAGTTGGATTGAAGGTAAGCAAGTTATCGAAATTTCACGCGAAGCCCTTATGGCCATGGCGTTGGGTTTGGCGGCAAGCGGTGATGATAGTGCGATCTATAGTTTTTCTTCGTTAAAGCGGGATCGAGTAAATGTGCACACGATTAAAGATTTTGATGAAACACTAAGCCAGCGGGTCTTTTCTCGTATTGGCGCATTGAAGCCTGGGTTTTATACGCGGCTGGGAGCTGCTATTCGCCATGTGAACAGTGAGTTGTCAAAAACGGCGAGTACCAAGCGGTTATTGCTTGTTATCAGCGATGGAAAACCCAATGATCTTGACCATTATGAGGGGCGCTATGGGGTGGAAGATACGGCAATGGCGGTGCGCGAGGCGCGCCGTTCAGGTAGCGCTGTGTTTGGACTAACGATCGATAAACAGGCGCAAAGTTATTTTCCCTATATTTTTGGGCGTAATGCATTTGCGATTACCAATCACGCGCGTGACTTGACCCAAGCACTACCGAAAATTTATCGGCATTTGGTGACCTAGATGGCAACTGAAACCGAACAAGACGGCCCGCAAGAAGATTGGGGGCCCTTATCAGGACTTTCAGGGAACCCCATTATGTGGGTGTTGATTGCAAGCGAACTTGTTGTCTTTGGCGCAATTTTTATCAGCTTTGGTTTTGCACGGCTTTCAGAACCGCAAGTTTTTGCCGAGGCACAAGACCACCTCAATCGCTTAGCAGGTGCCATCAACACTATGGTGTTGTTGACCAGTGGACTTTTTGCTGCTCTGGCGGTGCATTTTCAATCGCGTGACGACACGCTGAAAACTCGGTTGGCCATTGCTGCTGCCATTGCTTTAGGCGCGGTATTTCTTGGGGTGAAGTTTGTTGAATATGCTGACAAGTTTGAACAGGGGATATCGACCGAAACCAACACATTTTTTATGTTCTACTATTTGGCAACGGCATTTCACGCCATGCATGTGGTTTTTGGGATGGTTTTGCTGGTGATTGTCGGGTGGAAAAACTCGTTTGAGAATGTCGTAACAGGTACGGCGTTCTGGCATATGGTTGACTTGATTTGGGTGATCTTATTCCCACTGATTTATTTGATGAGATGATGATATGAAAACGCATACCCTTCCATCTTTAAAAACTCTAATTGTTGTTTGGGGTCTTTTGATGCTGGCAACGATTGGTACTATGTTTGCAGGCAAGGTAAGTGATGTTACCTCTGTTGGACCATTATGGATGGGCCTATTGTTGGTCGTCACTTATATCAAGGCAACGCTTATTTTGGGATATTACCTTGATTTAAAATCAGCGACGGGTGGATGGAACAAAGGCTTTAACACCCTTGTTGCAATAATTTTGATTGCCATTTACGGGCTCTATTTTTTTGGTGCTTGAATGTTGGAAAGTCAGGCCTGAATTTAACGGCTGTATTGCGCTAAACTCAGACCTGATACTTTTGTGTTTGGTTTAAAACAACCCTTCGATCTCACCACTTTCATTTAGATGAATGGCCTCAGCTGAAGGAACGCTTGGTAGGCCTGGCATTGTCATGATGGAACCGCAAATGACGACGATAAACCCTGCTCCTGCTGAAAGGCGCACTTCGCGAATAGGCAAACTGTGGCCATCTGGTGCGCCGCGAAGGGTTGGGTCTGATGAGAAACTATATTGGGTTTTTGCCATGCAAACGGGTAAGTGCCCATAACCAGCATCTTCCCAAAGGCGCAATTGATCGCGAATTTTTTTGTCGGCCAATACTTCATCGGCGCGGTAAATCCGTTTTGCAATTGTTTCGATTTTTTGGAACAAAGGCATGTTGTCTGGATAAAGCACGGCAAACTGTGAGGCACCACTTTCTGCTATTTCGGCAACACGAGTGGCCAACTCAATCGTGCCTTTAGAACCAAACTCCCAGTGCTGACAAAGGATAGCTTCTGAACCAAGACTTGCCACAAAGTCCTTAATGACCTTAACTTCGGCATCAGTGTCGGTGACGAAATGGTTGATCGCAACAACGACGGGTACACCGAACGAGCGCATGTTTTCGATATGGCGGCCAAGGTTAGGACAGCCAGCCAATACTGCTTCAGTGTTTTCTGGGCCTAGGTCTTTCTTTTCGATCCCGCCGTTCATTTTCATGGCGCGCACTGTGGCAACGATAACGACGCAATCAGGGGCAAGGCCTGCTTTGCGGCATTTGATATTCATGAATTTTTCGGCCCCAAGGTCGGCACCAAAACCTGCTTCGGTTACAACAAAGTCAGCAACTTTTAGAGCTGTTGTAGTGGCAACAACAGAGTTGCAACCATGGGCGATATTTGCAAATGGTCCGCCATGAACGAAAGCTGGATTGTTTTCCAGCGTTTGAACGATGTTTGGCTGCATGGCATCTTTAAGCAAAACAGTCATCGCGCCATCAGCTTTAATATCACTGCAATAAACAGGTGAACGGTCGCGGCGATAGCCAATGATTATTTCACCTAAGCGATGTTGTAGATCTTTAAGGTCATTTGAAAGACAAAGGATGGCCATCACTTCAGAGGCAACGGTAATGTCAAAACCGCCTTCGCGCGGGAAACCGTTCGCAACGCCGCCAAGTGAACAAACAATCTCACGCAGGGCGCGGTCATTCATATCGATGACGCGTTTCCACACGACACGGCGATTATCGATCTCTTCTTTGTTACCCCAGTAGACATGATTATCGACCATGGCGGAAAGTAGGTTGTTGGCAGACGTGATGGCATGAAAATCACCCGTAAAATGCAAGTTCATATCTTCCATTGGAATGACCTGCGCATAGCCGCCGCCTGCCGCGCCACCTTTCATACCAAAGCACGGGCCAAGGGAAGCTTCGCGAATGCAAATGGCGGTCTTTTTGCCAATTGCGTTGAGGCCATCGCCAAGACCAACGGTTGTGGTGGTTTTGCCTTCACCAGCAGGTGTTGGGTTAATGGCTGTTACAAGAATAAGTTTGCCATTTTTGTTTTTTTGAACGGACTGAATAAAATTTGCAGAAACTTTTGCTTTGTCATGGCCATAGGGGACAAGGTCGTCCTGTGAAATGCCAAGCTTTGCCGCAATTTCCTGAATAGGTTTTTTGTCGGCTTCGCGTGCAATTTGAATGTCTGTTTTATAAGCCATGAGGGTTCCTTTAAACGTTGATTTTTCAATCAGTTCTTTTGTGATTATGGATGGGTTCTGCTTTGACGGCAGAGAATTTGAATTCTGGAATTTTCCCAACGGGGTCAAGGGCAGAGTTGGTTAGAATATTTGCAGCGGCCTCAACAAAGGCAAAGGGCAAAAAGACGTTGTCTGTGCTTACAGCGCGGTCAGCGCGGGCCATCAGCTGAATGGTGCCACGGCGGGTAGTCAGCTGGATCATCTCACCTGCTTTAACGCCAAGGTGTTTGAGGGTTTTTGGATTGAGGGAGCAATTTGCCTCTGGTTCCAAATGATCGAGCACATTGGTGCGGCGGGTCATGGTGCCTGTGTGCCAGTGCTCTAGTTGCCGTCCTGTAATAAGGATCATTGGATACTCATCATCGGGGCTTTCGTCAGGGGGAATGATTGAGGCTGGCGTAAACTTTGCTTTGCCATTTTCTCGTGGAAACCCATCACCAAAAACGATGGATTGACCGGGGTCAGTTGGTGAAAGGCTTGGATAGGTTATGGCTTGAGTTTCGAGCCGCTCCCATGTGATGTTGTTAAGCGAGTCCATGGTAAGTTTCATCTCGGCAAAAACTTGTTTTGGATGGGTGTATGACCAGTTAAGACCAAGGCGATTTGCAAGGTCGGTAGTGATTTGCCAGTCAGGCCGTGCAAGGCCAGGTGAGGGTACGGCGGGTCTGCCCATTTGCACTTGGCGATTGGTATTGGTAACAGTACCCGTTTTTTCTGGCCAAGCGGCAGCGGGTAAAATGACATCAGCAAAGTTGGCTGTTTCGGTGAGGAAAATATCTTGGACGACAAGGTGCTCAAGTTTGGCTAGCGCCGTGCGGGCGTGTTTAATGTCAGGGTCGGACATAGCGGGGTTTTCACCCAAAATATACATTGCCTTAACATTGCCCGCGTGGATGGCGTGAATGGTTTCGACAACGGTGAGGCCTTTTTGATCTGAGAAATCTTTAGTTTTCCAAACATCAGTGAAGCGGGCGCGCATATCATTATCAGTGACACTTTGATAATCGGGCAAAAACATGGGAATGAGGCCTGCGTCTGAAGCGCCTTGCACGTTGTTTTGTCCGCGCAAGGGATGAAGGCCTGTACCGCTTTTGCCTACATGCCCACACATCAGTGCCAACGAAATCAGGCAGCGCGAATTGTCTGTGCCATGGATGTGTTGAGAAATGCCCATGCCCCAAAAAATCATGCCTGCTTTGGCGTTGGCAAAGGTGCGAGCGACCTCTTGGATTTGGGTTGCACTAACACCGCATAAGTTGGCCATATCCTTGGGGGCAAAGCCGTCAAGATGTTGTTT
>JAMOMM010000166.1 GCA_027067085.1 Hyphomicrobiales bacterium | reverse complement strand
GTACGCCCTTTAAAGCCTTGGCGGCCTTCAAAGTTACGGTTTGAGGTGGAAGCGCAGCGCTCACCTGGGGCCAATTTATCAGGGTTCATGGCAAGACACATTGAACAGCCCGGTTCGCGCCAGTCAAAACCTGCTTCAATGAATATTTTGTCCAAGCCTTCAGCTTCGGCTTGCTCTTTAACCAAACCAGATCCCGGCACCACCATTGCATCAACACTATCAACAACTTTGCGGCCCTTTATCATTGCCGCTGCAGCGCGAAAATCTTCGATACGGCCATTGGTACAAGAACCAATAAACACCCGATCAATTTTCACATCCACCATGTTCTCGCCAGCCGTTAGCCCCATATAGTCAAGCTTGCGCTCAACCGCAACGCGACGGGTTTCATCTTCGATGTCGGCAGGGTTAGGCACTTTGCCCGTAATAGCCACCACATCTTCAGGGCTAGTACCCCATGTGACGATAGGCGTTAACGCACCCGCATCAAGAGTAATTTCTTTGTCAAAATGAGCACCATCATCAGATTTTAAGGTTTTCCAATAGGCAACCGCTTTGTCCCAATCATCACCTTTGGGTGCTTTATTGCGGCCATTGAAATATTCAAATGTCTTTTCATCAGGGGCAATCATACCTGCGCGTGCACCGCCCTCAATGGTCATATTACAAACCGTCATACGCCCTTCCATAGAAAGCGCTTCAATCGCCTCACCAGCAAACTCGATGACATACCCCGTGCCACCAGCAGTGCCAATTTCACCGATGATTGCCAAAATAATATCTTTTGCCGTCACACCATCATTAAGCGAGCCATTGACCGTCACCCGCATGTTCTTAGCTTTAGACTGAATAAGCGTTTGCGTGGCCAGAACATGCTCAACTTCAGATGTGCCAATACCGTGCGCCAGCGCGCCAAACGCCCCGTGCGTTGATGTATGGCTATCACCGCAAACAATCGTCGTACCCGGCAAGGTAAAGCCTTGCTCTGGGCCAATGATATGAACAACACCTTGGCGTTTGTCATGCTCTGAATAATACTCAACACCAAACTCGGCCGCATTAGCTGCAAGTGCATCAACTTGGGTTTTTGCTTCAGGATCTGAAATACCAGCACTGCGATCAGATGTCGGGACGTTATGGTCCACCACCGCCAACGTTTTTTCTGGTGCATGAACTGTACGGCCCGATGTGCGCAAACCTTCAAAGGCTTGCGGGCTGGTCACTTCGTGCACAAGATGACGATCAATATACAAAAGACACGTGCCATCATCACCCTCATGAGCCAAATGATCGTCCCAAATTTTATCATAAAGTGTGCGTGGCGCGGCCATATCGTCGTATTCCCTAAATAATAGAAAAGTCCAAAATAAATTCTGTTGGGTTTTAACGCGATTGAACAAAAAACAAAAGCCAAACTTTGTTTCGGCACTATTTTTGCAAAAGCCAAACACTCCAAGTGCCGCAAAATAAATTGACTTCCATAAATAAAACTATAAAACTGGTTTTATCGAATAATTTGGAGGCCCGTCATGAATCCCAACCAAGCCACACAAGGATTTTCCGCCATGGGGTCATCAGCCCGAATGGAAGTCTTGCAAACCCTCATTAAAGCGGGCCCAGACGGATTAGTCGTCGGCGACATACAAAGCCGAACCAAAATGCCTGCTTCAACTCTGGCCCACCATTTAAAGGCCCTTCATACGGCCAACCTGATTATCCAAACAAAGCACGGCCGCGAGATCACTAGTCTGGCCAACTACGCCCACCTCGAAGCACTAGCATCATATATCTTGCAAGAATGCTGCTCACTTCAAAACACCAAAACTTCTCAAGATGAATTAGTCTCATGAGCCAAACAATACAACCGCCCGTTAGCATTTTCACGACCATCAAACGCTTCATATACACGCCATGGACGATTACAATAGTAGCGCCAATTCTCGTCCTTGTTTTGGATTTTTCAAATTTCACAACCATCATCAGTTTAGCCGTCAACGCCTTTTTCAGTACCTTGCCTTATATTATATTCGCTGTGCTTATGATTGCTGGTTTAAAAGCTTCGGGCGCTGAAGCCATGATTGCACAAGTATTTAAGGGCCGCGAAAACCGTATGATCTTTCTCGGTGCGGTTTTTGGTGGGCTAGCCCCTTTTTGCTCATGCGAAGTCATTCCATTCATCGCAGGGCTATTGGCCCTTGGCGCGCCATTATCAGCCGTCATGGCTTTCTGGCTTTCATCGCCACTTATTGACCCGCCCACATTGTTCATCACTGCGGGCGCTCTTGGTTGGGAGTTTGCAATCGGCAAAGCGATTGCGGCTGTTAGCTTGGGTTTGTTTGGTGGTGTCGTGGTAAAATATGGACTTCGCATGGGTGCCTTTCAAAACCCATTACGACTAAAACCTGCCTCAAGTTGCGGCCCAAATTCAGGCTGTGGGCCAAATCCGTTTGACGGCAAACCTGTATGGAAGTTTTGGCACGAAGCCCCTCGGCGCAACATTTTCAAATCTGAATTTATCACTAACGCTTTGTTTCTGATTAAATGGCTGGCGTTGGCTTATATCCTTGAAGCTTTGCTCATCACCTATGTGCCCGCCACGCTCATTGCAAAACTGGTTGGTGGACCAGGCATCACACCCATCATCACCGCCGCTTTTGTTGGTATGCCCGCTTACCTCAACTCTTACGTTGCACCCCCACTTTTAGCAGGGCTGCTCAAACAAGGCATGAGCGATGGCGCAGCAATGGCCTTTATGGTGGCAGGTGCAGTAAGTTCCATCCCCGCCATGGCCGCCGTTTGGTCTTTAGTAAAACCGCGCGTTTTTGCAGTTTATTTAAGCCTTGGCATTTCAGGCGCAATTATCTCTGGCATAGTGTTTCAAAT
>JAMOMM010000165.1 GCA_027067085.1 Hyphomicrobiales bacterium | reverse complement strand
GTGCCAGAAGGGCGAATCACAAGGCGGCCTGTTTTAGCAAGGCGAGATTCACCATCGGCAATGGCTTCAATAACCTTTGGCATCTTTAACGGGTTGCCCTCGCTATAACGCGCATTTTTCAAAATTTGCGGCATCGGGGTAAATTGATTGCAAACTTGCGAGGCAGGTTTGCTCGTATCTTGCATTTCAGCCAATACTTGTAAGGCAGCTGTTAAGCCATCGCCCGTGGTTGCATAATCAGACAGCACAATATGGCCTGATTGCTCACCACCAACATTAAAATCGTGCTTGCGCATATGCTCAACCACATAACGATCACCAACTTTAGTGCGCGCCAAAGTCAAACCTTTATCTTCCAAGTGACGCTCAAGTCCAAGGTTAGACATAATTGTTGCTACCAAGCCACCGCCTTTAAGCAAGCCTTTGCGAGCCCAAGATGTCGTAATCAACGACATGATTTGATCGCCATCAATCGCCTCACCTTTTTCATCAACAATCAAAACCCGATCCGCATCTCCATCAAGAGCAATGCCAATATCAGCGCGCACTTCAAGCACTTTTGCTGACAATTTAGCTGGCGAGGTCGATCCACACCCATCATTGATATTAAAACCATCAGGCGTATTGCCAATAATAATCACATCAGCGCCCATTTCCCACAATACAGCAGGGGCCACTTTGTAGGCTGCACCATTGGCACAATCAACAACAATACGCAAACCGTCTAGTCGCGTACCACGAGGCAGCGTGCGTTTAACCGATTCAATATAGCGTGCTTGGGCATCTTCAATGCGTTTGGCGCGGCCAAGGTTCTTTGGCTCAACCAAAAGCCCCGACAAATCGCCTTGCATAAGGTTTTCAATCGCCAGCTCTTGCTCGTCAGAAAGTTTGTGACCATTACGATCAAAAAGCTTGATACCATTATCGTGGTGCGGATTGTGCGAAGCAGAAATCATCACCCCCATATCGGCGCGCAATGAACGGGTCAGCATCGCCACACCTGGCGTTGGCAACGGACCAAACAAAAACACGTCCATTCCAACAGACAAAAACCCAGCCGTTAGCGCCTGTTCAATCATATAACCAGAAAGACGGGTATCTTTACCAATCACCACACGATGACGGTGTTTGCCGCTATGATGGAAATGACCAGCCGCCATACCAAGTTTCATAGCTAAATCAGCATTCATTTTTTGCGAGTTAGCCAACCCACGAATGCCATCTGTACCGAAATACTTCTTACCCGTCATAATTTATAGTCCCCAAAACCTGTAATCAAACCCGCAAAACAGCGACATAACTAAGCGGTTTATATCGTAAAAAATCAACCAAATCGTTAAAAGCTAAAACTTTGGCTAAACCGTGTCTCCAAACCAAACATCAACCGCTTGTTTCGTTTGCGCCACATCATGCACCCGTAAAAACTGCACGCCTGCTTCAACCCCTTTGAGGGCCGCAGCCAATGAACCAGCTAAACGGTCCTTGGTGTCATCTGCCCCACAAAGCGCACCGATGAAAGATTTACGTGATGCACCAAGCAATACGGGCACGCCAAGTCCATGAAAAATCGCCAACTGGTCAATAAGCGCCAAATTATGGTCGAGCGTTTTGCCAAAGCCAATACCGGGGTCCACAACCAGTTTATCTTTAGCAATACCAGCTACCACACACGCCTCAATCCGCGATGCTAAATAATCATAAACATCCAGCACCACATCACCATATTGCGGATTGTTTTGCATAACCTCAGGCGTGCCTTGCGAGTGCATTAAACACACGGGCAAACCAGATTGCGCGGCAACTTTCAAGCTTTCATCATCAAATTCAAGCGCCGTCACATCATTGATTAGGCCCGCACCTAACGCATTGGCAGCCTCCATCACCTCGGCCTTGCGCGTATCAATTGAAACAGGTGTACCTGTTTGCGCCAGCATATTTATGACCATGCTAACCCGCATGATTTCTTCTTCAGCTGAAACAAAATCTGCACCAGGGCGCGTTGATTCTCCGCCAACATCAACCAACGTGGCACCTTGATTTATCAATTCTTGGCCATGAGCAACCGCGCTATGGCTTGCCAAAAACGCCCCACCATCAGAAAAGCTATCAGGGGTAACGTTGACAATACCCATCAGCTGAACACGGTCCATCGCCAGACCTGCAATAGGTTTTCGTGGTGCCTCGATCATTGCCAAGGTTTTGCCAATCACGCCATCATCACTTGCCTTGATGTCTTGATAAGAATGCAATGACCTTTGCGAACCTGTCGGCGTTATTGCAATGACTTCGACCAAACTAAACGCTGCCCACCCGCCAGCGATCAAGCCAGCTTGGCCACTAGCAATGCCATCACGACCAGTTCTGCCAGATAAAAAGCCACAGGGCCGAAGATATACTTCAGCCCTGTTTAATGTCTTTGTCATGTACTTACCTGAAAAGTCATGTACCTACCTGAAAATCAAGTTTGAGGTTGCGGATCAGATGAAACCGCCCCACCACCTTTTTTAGGTTTTGTTGAAGGCACCGCCGAAGATGTATTACCAGTCGGCTTTGTATCATCATCTCTATTGATCTTTTTACCAGCCAACAAATCTTCGATGTCTTTACCCGTCAACGTTTCATACTCCAGCAATGCTTGAGCAACAGCTTCGAGGCCTTTGGCATTTTTCTTCAAGATCTTCTTGGCTTCTTTATAGCCCTCATCAACCAACCGACGCACTTCTTCATCAATAATTTGCGCGGTGCTTTCAGAAATGTTTTGATTGCGCGCAACTGAATGGCCCAAGAAAACTTCTTCTTGATTATCACCATACGCCACAAAGCCAAGCTTTTCAGAAAAGCCCCACTGAGTAACCATCGCTTTTGCCAGTTTGGTTGCTTGTTGAATGTC
>JAMOMM010000164.1 GCA_027067085.1 Hyphomicrobiales bacterium | reverse complement strand
TTCGACCCTATTTAGTTGTTTATCGTTTGTATAAAAAAAACTGGCAGTGTGTAGAAATAGGGGATAAGTCATTGTTTTCTCAGTGGTTAGGGCGTGACTGGGCAAAAAGTAATGTAGGCCATCATGTTGGCAGTACTCCCGCTAGCACTACATTTGGAAATGTTATATTATCGGAATATGAGGAGGTGCACTTTCGAGGTGGCGTGAGGCTTGATCATATATACAGGGTCGCAAGAAAAGAGATGGATGGGCCTTTGCTGGAGTTAAAGTTTCAACGACTACTTCTTGGAGGTACTTTCCCTGATGGAAGTCCCGCAATATTGGTTTTAGCTGACAAAACTGACGCAATACAAATCGCTTTATAAATTCAAGATACTTGCGGACATTTTACTGCAGTATTTTATCTTGATACAGATTGTTAATGTCTTAGTAGGGTTTTCTCTACATGTTCTTATATGTACAAAAAGGGAATATTTTTATGACAACAGTTACAACGGACGCTTTTGAGCTAGATGTGGTATTAGAGAGTATTATCAAATATATCGAATCATCAGGGATTTACCTGCAAATTGGAACCGATTTTTATGACTATGCAGAGGCGTTGAAACAACAGGAAAAGCGCCATTTTATTGGCCCAATATTCTCGATAGAAAATCAGGGCCTTGGGAAAAATAATGCCTTTTGGATTATTGGGCGAAATAAATCTGACGAAATTGTTCATACTCAAGCAGTCCACCTTATTGACTTAAAGGATCAAACGCTTGCTGCTTATTTGCAAAAGCATATAGTGGACTTTTCGTCCTTCACGGATGAACAGCATAATTTGCGATTTAATCCAGGGCCTAGTTCAGGTATAATTTCAGGGCAAGCTTGTTATCATGGAGAGTTTTGGCTTAACTTAGGAGTAAGTCGTTGCGGTAATTCTGGAATGGCAACATTGCTATCTAAGTTAGCAATGATATTGAGTTTGCAACATTGGAATGTAGACTGTTTCTTTTCGTTTATTATTGCATTGAACGCTTGCCGTGGATTGGCAGCAAGAGGTGGCTACATGCATACTGAGCCGTATAGTGTTGTGTGGGAAGTGCCTGACCGCCAGGAGGAGCAAGAAGCATGGCTGGCTTGGTCCAACCAAATTGATATTAAGCATTTGATTAATATCACTGCACCTATGTTGGCTCAAAGCCTGCGTGGTTCTTTGGCTGCTCCAAAAGCGAATCATGCTGTAGCGTAGATTTGTATTATCCCATGCACTTCGGTTTTACCGCAACTTACTGTTGTAAAATGTAGTTATGATTGCATTAGCGTTGTATTAATTCGTATACGGAATAGATTTTCGTGGATAAGTGAAAGCAGGTTTAGAATTAGAATTATTTCCCCTTGCTTAAATTGGAGTTGAAATTACCCTAATTTCTTTGGTTGCCTAGGAGGCAGTAATACCGTGAAAGATATTGGTGCTGATAAAGTTCGACAAGACCTCAACCTTTATGAGATTGAGAGTTTACGCCTTTACTTGGAGGGGTTGTCCACACTTGAGATTGCAATAAAGATGAAACGCAGTGAGTTTTCTATTGCCTTTTTTATACGTTCTGCAAAAACCAAATTGGTTGCAACAAACGTTGGCAATTCTGTTGCGTTGGCCATAAAGGCAGGATTTTTATAGTGCGTTGATATTGTTTTATTGGATAGCCCCTAGATTAGTAGATGCCTCGTTGGACCTGTCACGCTTTAATGCAGCTTCAGGTTCTTATTTAAGCAGCCTTTTTTTTAAAAGCAAAAGGGCTTTTACAATCTTGTGTGAGTGTATACGGCGTGGGTTATAGAAACCATTTGTGTATTCGAAGATGGCTACCTCCGTGTTCGCCATGAATGCCGCCAGATCAGTTTTGCTTTGAATAGCTCTTAGATTTGTAGACACTTTGTTCCTTAAAGTTGAGGACAAGGAGAACAACATGGGCAAGCCACGATTTACAGAAAAATTAAGATTGATGCAATTCGTCAGATTATCGAACGGGGGTATTCTGTCAGGGATGTTTCTCAGCGTTTGGGTGTTAGTCCGACAGTTGTTGCGATACGTCCTGTCACGTCGTGACTTGACGCGACCAGTTGGGGAGCAGTTAAATCATAGGTGTTAAAAAAAATACATGAACAAGTGATGTCGCTTGAAATAGATAAAAAGGTTCGTGATGGTTTGTTTGACCAAATAAAGACGACCATAAGGAATTACTTTCCTAACTACAGGGGTATGTTCAAACATTAACCGAGCAGAGCCGAATGGTTGGTCAACTTAAAACTCGTCTTGAACCAACGGTACCCCCCCAATGCCATCAAGTTACAATAAAGCTGGGGAAGTTGAAATAGCAAATTGCGATGTAGGTAACTTGGTAGGGGATAACGACGTAAATCAGGGATCTCGATATGAGGTATAATAATCATATATGAGGGAGTTCAAATCAGTTGGCGGTTTTGTAAAAAGTCAAGTTTAAAAAACGACCACGCTACAGTATGGTGTTTCATGATGTGCGAGATAAGCTTGGGCTTTCTCTCAATACTTATGGGGTCATTGACAGCATCCACAATCTTTCATCGAGTGATCGAAAGTATCCGTTTTGTGTTATGTCAAAGGCGGATTTGGCTAAATTTTTAAAACTGGCGAGCGAACGATCTTTCGATCAATAAACGAAGCTGAAGACGCTGGATTAATTGAAAGGGTAGAATACAGTTTACGTGTAACTGGAAAGTGGATCAACATTGTCGAACTTTACGATGTGCGGGAAAACTATTGAAGTAAAACTAATTTATGAATGTAGTTCAATTAGTTATATATAGTATCTGGGGGAGAGAGGGGGATTGAAAATGAGTGTCGCATGTATAGCCGACTATCGATAAGCCCCAAGGAACAACCAATATTTCATCAACATGTTAAAAGAGTCTATAGAGGGTCTAAAAAACAAGCAAAATCAAAATTTATGTAACAAATTGAATTTATTTTAAAAATGGTGCCCGGAGGCGGATTTGAACCACCGACACGCGGATTTTCAATCCGCTGCTCTACCAACTGAGCTATCCGGGCAACAATGTGCGCTAAATCTTAAAGTTGAGGTGTTGGTTTCCTCTTAGCGCAACGGTGTGTCTTTTAGGAAATCATTTGCTATGTGTCCAGCTTTAAAGCCCAAATTTGCAAACAATTTCTTCAAAATAGTTTTTGGCTTGTACTTTTCTAAAGAAATGGTGCTGCCGGGGAGAATTGAACTCCCGGCCTCTCCCTTACCAAGGGAGTGCTCTACCCCTGAGCTACGGCAGCAAACATTGCTTAAAAAATACATGCTAATGGGGAAATAAATATTTTCCCAAGCGCTGGCTATGTGCCATATGGTAACGGTCTATGCAAGATAGAAATGAGCAAAAACTGAAAGCAATTGGTTATGACATCGGCAAACCCTAAAATTAGTGCGGCAGAGGCCCGAAAATTACGCCTTTCTCAAGCTTTGCGCGCCAATATGAAGCGCAGAAAACAGCAGGTTCGAGGGCGGATAGAAAGCTCTTCTGAGCAAGTTGGGGATGATTTAGATGAATCAAATGACAGAACACCATGAAATTTGCACAAAATCTGCGGCAAAACAGGTATTGCGTTTAAGTGATAATGATGTTTGAAACACGTCAGATATTTTTAAAGTGACTTTGGGGGCCTTTTATGGACCGTATTCGTATTCGTGGTGGCAATGAACTGAACGGTATTATTCCGATTTCGGGCGCTAAAAATGCCGCTTTGCCATTGATGATCGCCAGCTTGTTAACAAGCGAAACGCTTAATTTGCGTAATGTACCGCGTTTGGCTGACGTACAGCAATTGCAACGTATTTTGCGCAACCACGGGGTTGATACAGCGCTTTCAGGAAAACGCGCTGGTCAGAAAACTCAAAATGGTGAAAACCTTTCACTTACAGCGGGCGAGATTGTTGACACGGTTGCCCCTTATGAGTTGGTTTCGGCGATGCGAGCTAGCTTTTGGGTTTTGGGCCCGTTGCTGGCGCGCTGTGGAGAAGCAAAGGTTTCTTTGCCGGGTGGTTGTGCGATTGGTACGCGGCCAGTTGATTTGTTTTTGATGGCGATGGAAAAACTAGGCGCTGAGCTTGATGTTGATAATGGTTATGTGATTGCCAAGGCTAAAAATGGTCTTATCGGTAATCGGATTGTTTTTCCTAAAGTTTCTGTTGGTGCCACACATTGCACGTTGATGGCGGCGACTTTAGCCAAGGGTGAAACGACGATTGAAAATGCGGCGCGCGAGCCAGAGGTTGGTGACCTAGCCGATTGCCTTGTGGCCATGGGCGCGAAAATTGAGGGCATTGGTACATCAACCTTGATTATTCAGGGCGTTGATCGCTTGCATGGGGCAACGCACACTGTATTGGCTGATCGTATTGAAACAGGCACTTATGCCATGGCTGGTGCGATGGCTGGTGGTGAGGTTACGCTCATTGATACTAAGGCTGATTTTCTTGATGCCTTTATTGATGCGATGGATTTAGCGGGCGTTGATATTCAAGCTGTTGATAATGGTTTGAAGGTAAAGCGACGTGGTGATCTGATTAAACCCGTGTCTATCGAGACGCGACCATATCCAGGCTTTCCAACTGATTTACAGGCTCAGTTTATGGGCATGTTGACGATGACCGAAGGGTCATCATCTATTCGTGAGACGATTTTTGAAAACCGTTTTATGCATGTGCAAGAATTGGCTCGACTTGGCGCTGATATTAAATTGCGCGGTGATACGGCGATTGTAAATGGTGTGCGTGAATTGCGCGGGGCTGAAGTGATGGCAACAGATTTGCGCGCTTCTGTGTCTCTGGTTATTGCTGGGTTGGTCGCTAAGGGTGATACGATTTTGCATCGGGTTTATCATCTCGATCGCGGTTTTGAAGATTTGGAATTGAAACTATCGCGTTGTGGCGCTGATATTGAACGGTTGTCTGATTGATGGATGATTTAAGAATTGCAGCTTTTGATAGTGATGATCTAAGTGTCATTTCTGCTCACTTGCAGGATGCAATTGTTCGCATTGGTGATGTGAACTTTAATCCCAAAACCCGTCAATTCGTCTTGGTTGCCAATCGGTTTGCATGGGAAGAAGTGGTGGAAGAAGTGGTGGAAGAGGTGGCGAAAGAAGCTGCGGAAAAGCCAAACTCTCAGCAAGGTGTGCGTAAACGGACTGGCCTTGTGTTTGCTGGTGTGTCTGGCGCTAAATCTCAAAAAATCAAACAAGGCGCACCTGAAGCGGTTTTGAGTTTGCTGGCTATTGAATTTGAAGCGGGAAAAGAGCCGCCAGCTGGTGTGATAAAATTATTGTTTTCGGGTGGCGGTGTTATTGAATTAGATGTTGAATGCGTCGAAGTTGAAATGGAAGATCTTGGCCCACGTTGGGAAACTGGCAATATTCCAGCCCACGATGTTGCCAATTCAGAGTAAGCGGGACGATCAGGAGTAAAGACTATGCCAGTTTGGTTGGCGACGAGTGATAGTGATTTTGAGACGAAGTTTGAGCAATTGCTTGGCGCAAAGCGTGAGCAATCTGTTGATGTTGCCAATGTGGTTAAAGACATTATTGCCCAAGTTCAAAAGGACGGTGATGAGGCGTTGTTTGAACTGACGCAAAAGTTTGATCGCTTTGATGCGCGCGATATTGGTTTGGCTTTTAGTGCCGATGAGATTGAAGCTGGATATAATGCTTGTGATGAGCAAATCATCGAAGCGTTAGAATTAGCTGCAAAACGCATTCGTGATAATCACAAACGTCAATTGCCGAGCGATGATCGTTATATCGATGATGCTGGTGTGGAATTGGGCCATCGCTGGACCGCTGTTGAAGCGGCAGGATTATATGTGCCAGGTGGTTTGGCATCTTACCCTTCATCGGTTTTAATGAACGCAATTCCTGCAAAAGTTGCTGGTGTTGATCGATTGGTGATGGTGGTGCCAACGCCTGATGGTGTGGTGAATAATCAAGTTTTAGCAGCGGCTAAAATTGCTGGTATTGATGAAATTTATCGCGTTGGCGGGGCGCAAGCTGTGGCGGCGTTGGCGTATGGGACGCAATCCATTAAGCCCGTTGTGAAAATTGTTGGACCGGGCAATGCGTTTGTTGCAGCGGCAAAGCGTGAGGTTTTTGGCACGGTTGGTATTGATATGATTGCTGGCCCGTCTGAAGTTTTGATTATTAGCGATGGTGATGGCGATCCTGCTTGGACGGCAGCGGACCTTTTGGCACAAGCAGAGCATGACCCAGTGGCGCAATCTATTTTGATGACCAATGATGAAGCGTTTGCAAAAGAAGTTGAAAAAGCCGTTGAGAGCCAATTGAAAACGTTGCCTAAAGCTGACATTGCAGGAGCCAGTTGGCGCGATTATGGTGCTATCATTATTTTGAATGACTTAGACGAAGCGGTTGCTTTGTCTGATCGTATTGCACCAGAGCATTTGGAAATTGCAACGCATGATGCTGAAGCTATGGCAGAAAAAGTCCGCAATGCTGGAGCAATTTTTCTTGGTCATTATACACCAGAAGCGGTGGGTGATTATGTGGCTGGGCCAAACCATGTGTTGCCAACAGCGCGTAGTGCGCGGTTCTCATCGGGGCTTAATGTGCTTGATTTTATGAAGCGTACAACGTTACTTAAATGTAGCCCTGAAGCCTTGCGTAAAATCGGCCCTGCGGCGGTGATAATTGGTGAGGCCGAAGGTCTGGTTGCTCATGCACGCTCGGTGCAAATTCGCCTGAATTAATGCTTTAGCTGTATTCTTGTTAAATTAGGTTTGACTTGGCTGGCTTTGCGCTTTTACTGTGCGTTGGTTATGACTTCAAAAGTAAAAACAGATGTTAAAGACCCCAACCGACTTATCGCCGTTAATCTCGATGAGAGCATTGGTGCGTTGCCTAACCCTGATGCCGAACATGAGCGCAAGGTGGCAATTTATGATTTGGTTGAAGAAAACAGTTTTGAAGTGATTGATAAAGCCAGCGGGCCTTACATTTTAAATTTGTCAATTTTTGAAAAACGGCTGATTTTACAAGTGACACTTGAAGATGGTGCAGTGGTGACCATCATTGGTCTTTCGCTGTCCCCGTTCAGACGCATAATAAAAGAATATTTCATGATGTGCGATAGCTATTTTAAAGCTATCCGTAACTCTACACCAAGCCAGATTGAAACCGTGGATATGGCGCGACGCGGGCTGCACAATGATGGCAGTGAGCTGTTGATTGAACGATTAGAGGGGAAAGTCAAAATAGACTTTAACACGGCGCGGCGTTTATTTACGTTGATTTGCGTTTTGCACTGGCGTGGATGAGGGTGTGGGTGAGGGCATAGTAAGGGTGAACGATGACTTCACAGGATAGCGACACCACACTGCCTGATTCGGTTTTGTTTGCGTGCGGGCAAAATTGTATTCGCTCACCAATGGCCGAAGCATTGATGCGGCACTTATATGGATCCCAAGTTCATGTGGCCTCGTGTGGGGTGCGTGTGGGCGAGGGGGATGAATTTGTATTTGCAGTGCTTGATGAATTGGGCATTGATATGCAAGACTTTGAACCCAAAAGCTTTGATGAGTTAGAAGACACTAATTTTGACCTTGTGGTGTCTTTATCGCCTGAGGCACACCATCAAGCCTTGGAAATGACAAGGACAATGGCGATTGATACGGAGTATTGGCCAACGGCTGATCCGTCAGCTGCCATGGGAAGTCGAGATCAAATTCTTGATAGCTATCGCGCTGTTCGTGATGCCACAATCAAACGATTAAAAGATCGATTTGGGTCAATGGCCGCTTCTGGCGTTTGACCAAATGAGCTTCCATGGGTTTTGTTAAAGCGTGATGAGATTGAGCATTTTTGCTGTTTTCGCTGCTGTGGCCTTGTAAAGGCTTGATTTTGTGCTCATAACGTGGTCAATCTCGCCTCAACGGCCATTTGTGGCTATTATATTTTTAACGAACAAATTTTTACATTTTGATGAAACCATCAAAAATACGATTTGGTCTACTGGAGAAAAAGCCGAATGGCAAAAGAAGAACTATTGGAATTTGAAGGGCTTGTGGTTGAATTGTTGCCTAATGCAACGTTTCGCGTGAAGCTTGAGAACGACCATGAAATTATCGCCCATACAGCTGGTAAAATGCGCAAAAACCGTATTCGGGTTTTGGCGGGTGATAAAGTGTCTGTTGAAATGACACCATATGACCTCTCAAAAGGTCGTATTACTTATCGCTTTAAGTAATTCTTACAGACAGCTTTTACAGGCAGCTTTTACAGGCAGCTTTTATAGGCAACTTTTACAGTCAACTCTAACAGGCAGGGCTTAAAGTTATGGGCGATGAACGCGTAAAACTCGTTTTGGCAAGTGCATCACCACGGCGTTTGGCTTTGTTGGATCAGGCAGGTATTGAGCCTGACTTGCTCAATCCTACCGACATTGATGAGACCCCGCGCAAGCGTGAAACACCGCGTGCACTTTCGGCGCGTTTGGCAAAAGAAAAAGCCAAAACGGCTTTAACGATGCCACAGGTTCAATCATTGCGCGGAGATGTGTTTGTTTTGGCCGCTGATACCGTGGTTGCCTTAGGCCGGCGTGTGTTGGGCAAACCTCAAGACGCTGAAGAAGCCAAACAAATGTTGCAGCTATTATCTGGCCGTGCGCATCGGGTTTTTACAACAATCTCTCTTATCTCCCCGTCAGGTTCTCAAAGCACGCGTGTTGTTGATACTAAAGTGCGGTTCAAACGTTTATCGCGCGAGGAAATTGATAGCTATTTAATTTCAGATGAATGGCGTGGTAAAGCTGGCGGTTATGCAATCCAAGGGCGGGCTGATGTTTTTGTGAGATTTTTGAGCGGCTCTTATACGGGTGTTGTGGGCTTGCCGCTTAATGAAACAATTTCTATGCTGAATGGTGCAGGATACCCTGTATATTATACTTGGATGAACGCTAAATCTTTGTTGTGAGCCGTGGATATGAGTGAAGAAGATAAACCAGCAGATGTTGTTCATTTACGTCAACTTGGGCCGTGCCCAATTTGCAAAAAAACATCAACTCAAAAATATCATCCGTTTTGTTCAAGCCATTGCGCCAATGTTGATCTTGGGCGCTGGTTGAACGGGGTTTATACGGTGCCTTCGCAACGTGAAGAAAATCGTGATATTGAACCTGAAACAAACGAGTAAATGCGATGGCTTATTGGGCCGCTATCGATTGTGAGAAAGCTTTTCTATAATTGCTCGGTGATGTGCCGATTTTCTTGCGGAAGTGATGCCTGAATGTTTCAGGTGTTTTAAAACCGCACGAGCGGGCAATGGTATCAATATTTACAGATGATATTTCCAACATTTCAGTGGCTTGTTTCAGGCGTTGATTGGTCAGCCAACTTTGTGGGGTAAGGCCTGTTATCTTTTTGAAATGCCGGATTAAGGTTCTGGCGCTCATATTTGCTTGGGCCGCGATTTGTTCAATTGTAATTGGTTGATCTAAGTGCCGTTGCAGATGGTCAAGTACGGGTGATAAGTCATTGTGGGTTTTACTAACGGGTCGTTCAATAAACTGGGCTTGGCCGCCTTGGCGGTGGGCGGGCATGACAAAACGGCGCGCTACCGTGTTGGCAATTGTCGCGCCATGGTCAAGCCGAATAAGGTGGAGGCACAGATCCAGCCCTGCTGCACTGCCTGCTGATGTAAAAATATTATTGCCCGCTTCAATATAAAGAACGTCGGGTTTTACACGTATTTCTGGATAGTCTTGTTTGAGTTTTTCCGTATAACGCCAATGGGTGGTGGCGGTTTTATTGTTTAATAGGCCTGTGGCTGCAATGACGAAAACGCCAGAACAAATGCTGACAATTCGGCACCCACGGTCGTGGGCCGCAACGATGGCATCGATGATCGGCGATGGTACGGGTGTGTCTGGGCCTTTCCAACCTGGAATGATAATGGTATCGGCATTTTGAAGCTCGTCTAAACCGAGTGAGACATTCATTTGAATACCGCCGATGGCGTTTAAAGGTGATGGATCGTGCGAGACGACTTTGAAATCATACCAAGGAATATCAAGTTCAGGGCGTTTTAAGGCAAAGGCTTCGACTGCGATACCAAACTCAAATGTGCAAAGCCCATCATAGGCAAGGGCGCAGACTTGGTGATTTTTATGGGTATTTTTCATTGTGGCATTATTTTAACGTATATTGTCATTTGTGTCACTTTGTTTTGCTGACGTTCGTTGCTTTAATGACAGGATCAATAGAGTAAATTATTGAACTGGAGTTTGAAATGGATAAAACAGCACAATTGTCAAAAGCCATCGCGGTGTATTTAGATGCTATTTATTACTGTGATGTGAAAAAGCTTGATGAGGTTTTTCACGAAAGCTCAAGCTTGTTTGATGCCGATGAGGGCAAAATATTTGTTGAGCCGATTGCTAGCTTTCGTCAAGATGTTGGTAGTCGTCCATCACCTGCGGGCATTAATCAGGTGCGCAAGGAAGAAGTGATTTTGATCGATTGGTTGTCCGATATAAGTGCCGTGGTGAAATTACGCCTGCAAGCCCATGATAATATATTTGTAGATCATCTGGCATTTGTAAAAAGCCCTGATGGGTGGAAAATTGTTTCGAAGGTTTGGCACTTGGAAGGCAAGGCAGCAATTGAGACGCTTTAGGCAAAACTGTTTGATTGGTTGCGCTGACTAAACCTGCCAGATAACATTGCTGAAAATTTTGCAATGATTCTGGTGATCCAATGTCTGTAAATCAACTGCCTTATCCTCGTGACCTTAAAGGCTATGGTGAGAACCCGCCTGATGCAGCTTGGCCTGATGGGGCAAAAATTGCAGTGCAATTTGTGGTCAATTATGAAGAGGGTGGTGAGAACTGCATTCTGCATGGTGACGCGGCATCAGAAGCATTTCTGTCTGAAATTGTGGGCGCGGCGGCGTGGCCCAACCAACGCCATATGAATATGGAATCGATTTATGAATATGGCGCGCGAGCTGGGTTTTGGCGTTTGCATCGGTTGTTCACATCGCGCGGTATTAAACCGACGGTGTATGGTGTCGCTACTGCACTAGAGCGCTCGCCCGACCAGCTTGCTGGTATGCTGGAGGCAGATTGGGAAATTGCCTCGCATGGTTTGAAGTGGATTGAATATAAAGATTTTTCCAAAGACGATGAACGCACGCATATGCGTGAGGCGATTGAACTGCATACACGCTTGACGGGCGAACGTCCGCTTGGGTGGTACACGGGCCGTTCTAGCCTCAACACGCTTGACCTTGGCGTTGAAGAGGGTGGGTTTTTATATCTGTCTGATGCTTATGCCGATGACTTGCCTTATTGGATGGGTGAACAACTGATTATTCCCTATACACTTGATTGCAATGATATGCGCTTTGCCACGCCGCAGGGTTTTAATAGTGGGGATCAATTTTTCACCTATTTGAAAGACACCTTTGATGTGCTTTATCGCGAAGGCGAAAAGGGCGCTGCCAAAATGATGAATGTAGGATTGCATTGTCGTTTGGTCGGAAGGCCGGGCCGGGTTGCCGCTCTTGAGCGGTTTGTTGATTATGTTTTATCCCATGATGATGTGTGGGTGCCAAAGCGAGTTGAGATTGCACGACATTGGCACTTACATCATAAGCCTTAAACGTGTTTGGCTGGTCCAAAGTTTAAATGCGAAGTGGCCCATTGTGCCTATGTGATGTCATAAGGCACGGTTAGATTTTGCCTATATGGAGATCAGTGCGGTGGCTCAACAAGTTCCTCAAAAAGCTCAAATCGTTGTTATTGGTGGTGGTGTAATTGGTTGCTCGGTTGCCTATCATTTGGCCAAGCGAGGCTGGAGTGATGTTGTTGTGCTTGAACGCTCGCAACTTACCTGTGGCACCACTTGGCATGCAGCGGGTTTGATCGGCACAACGCGGGCCAGCCAAACCCTTGCAACGCTTGCAGGTTATTGTCTTGATTTTATCCCGATGATTGAAGAAGAAACGGGGCAGTCTGTTGGTTTTAAACAAGTGGGATCGATGTGGATTGCCGAAGACCAAGAGCGGTTTGAAGAAATTAAGCGTCTGCATGATGTAACGAAAATTTGGGGGCCGCAGACCCATCTGCTCACACCTGATGAAATTGAAAAACATTATCCGTTGATTGAAAAGAAAGGTCTTGTTGGCGGGATGATTGCCCCGTCTGAGGGTTGGGCATCGCCAGTTGATTTTACCATGGCGATTGCAAAAGGAGTGCGGCTGCGCGGTGGTGAAATTATTGAAGGGATTAAGGTCACTGACATTTTAACCGACAATGGTTGTGTTACTGGAGTTGAGACCGATCAAGGGCGTATTGAAACAGACTTCGTGGTTAATTGTGCGGGGCTATGGGCGCGTGAAATTGGCAAAATGGTAAATGCAGATATTCCGCTTTATCCGTGTGAGCATTACTACATGGTGACAGAAAAATCTGACCAAGTGCCGAACGATTTACCCGTAATGCGCGATCAATCAAATGAAGCATATTATAAGGAAGATGCAGGGTCGATCCTGTTAGGGGCGTTTGAGAAAAAGGCTATTCCTGTTGACCCTGAAAGCTTGCCCGACAATTTTAGTTTTGAAGAACTTGCTGGCGAATTTGACCAGTTTATGCCTGTCTATGAGGCGGCAGTTAAGCGGGTGCCGTTGTTGGGTGAATTGGGCATGCGCAAATTCTTTTGCGGGCCTGAAAGCTTTACCCCTGATGATCAAATTCAGATGGGTAAAGCGCCTGGTCTTAAAGGGTTTTATATGTGTGCGGGGGCCAACTCAGTTGGTATTCAAACGGGCCCAGGGTTTGGCAAGGCATTAGCTGATTGGATCATTGATGATCGTGCGCCCTATGATTTGCATGGCATGGATGTGCGGCGCAATGAGCCGTTTCAAAACACTAAAGTATTTTTGCAAGAACGGGTCAGTGAAACACTTGGGTTGCTTTATGAAAACCATTATCCCTATCGCCAATTTGCAACAGGGCGTGGGGCGCGGCGCTCGCCTTTGCATGAGCATTTAAAAGCCCGTGGCGCATGCTTTGGCGTGGCGGCGGGTTGGGAACGGGCCAATTGGTTTGCGCCTGACGGTGTTGAACCGAAATACGAGTATAGCTTTAAACGTCAAAATTGGTTTGAATATTCTAAAGCTGAGCACATGGCGTTTCGTGAGAATGTCGGGCTGATTGATCTGACAAGTTTTGCAAAATTTATCGTGCAAGGACCAGACGCAATGGCGGTGTTGCAAAATATTTGTAGCGCCAATGTTGACGTGACTGTGGGCCGAATTGTTTACACCCATTGGCTTGACCACCAAGGTG
>JAMOMM010000163.1 GCA_027067085.1 Hyphomicrobiales bacterium | reverse complement strand
GGTATCAACGACCACTGTTCCGGGCGCTTGGCCTGTCGTGTTTTCGACCTGCTGGCGGTAAAAACGTTTTTTTAGAAGGTTAAGATTAACCGCAGGTATGGGGAACTGTTCGTTTTGTAATGCACCGTACAGTGATTGACCAGCAATCGTGTTGATGCCTGTGAGGGATTGTGCGCACCCAGATAATACCAAACCGCTAAGGCTTGCGCCCGCCGTTACGAACGAACGGCGGCTCATTTGTTTTCCAATTTTCATTGGGTTTTCCTTGTATGTTTTTAGTGTATGTTTTTATAGTGTGGGTGTTACAACACTTTTATAGTGTGGTGTTACAACACGATGACTTTTGTGCCAGCTGGTACGCGAGTGTACAGGTCTTTGACATGTCTATTGAGCATGCGGATGCAACCGTTAGAGACAGCCCTACCAATGGAAGATGGCTGAGTTGTGCCATGAATGCGATACAATGTGTCGCGACCGTTTTTAAACAGATATAAAGCGCGGGCACCCAGAGGGTTGCTTGGGCCACCAGGAACGCCTTTGGCGAAGCGGGCGTATTTCTTAGGCTGGCGTTTTATCATGTTTTTTGTGGGGGTCCAGCGCGGCCATTTGGCTTTGCGTCCAACGGTGGCCGAGCCGCGAAATGCAAGACCTGCGCGGCCCACACCGACACCATAACGTCGAGCAAACCCTGGCTTTTCTACCCAATAAAGAAACCGTTTACGCGGGTCGATAATGAGTGTGCCTACGGGGTATTTCGTATAGGGCACAAGCTGGGGTTCAAACTTGGCGTTTAGTTTAAATTTTTTTGTAGAGTGGGCGTTGGCTAATTGTGGGCTTAACAATGTGGCAAAGCCAGCGGCTAGCACTTTTCTTCGAGTTAACATGATTTTTTCCTGCTAATTGTTCAAAATTTGAAAAATATTTTATGTTCAGGAAAAAATTCGAGGTGGCCTTTTAGATGTTTTTTGCTGGAGGAAAAATGGTTGTTTTTCAATGAAGCCAGAATGAGTCTTGCTGATTGAGGTCAGGCTAAATGCGTTGCTTTGACCAATGAACATGAAATGAAAATTACAATGAAGTGTTTCACATTCTGTTGGTTCTTGTTTTGGAGCTTGTTTTGCTTCTTGCTTACATTGGCTGTTTTGCGCAAGAGGTATGCTTTTGCATGTGCTTTTTATCTGCCGTGCAGAGTGGTTGGAAGAGTTTTTTACAGCGGCATGAGAAGGCACTGAATCAACAAGCCCAGTGACAATAAATGCCAAAATCAACAAACTATAAAATACTTTCGCCATGCAAGTGATTTACTCTATCTTGCCGTAAAGGAAAAGTTACAAAAAATTCAGCTTATTGTGATGTTATGATTGGCCTATTTTTATTGCGCAATTCTAAGACGCAAACGCAAGCTGCATAAACTGCGGGTTTAGGTTTAGCGATGAGATTGCAGCAACGCAGCAACGATGGGGAAGATCGTCGTTGTTTTTTTGTTTGTGAGTGGGATTAGTTCTTTTTGCCCCAAAGGCGCACAGCTGAGAACGCAAGAAACCCTGCAGGGCCAAAGAGGAAAGTTAGTGGTAGGCATGGGGCTGTGAGCCAGAAGGTTATGTTTTCACGTCTGGCGGTTCTGCATATCCAGGCACCGATAAGTAAATCAAATGCTAGATAATGTATCCATCCGGCCATAACGGCATTTGGGTGCGAGAATAGTTTTACGACTTCGGCAAGACTGCCGAACCCACCTTCGCCACTTGATGGATAAAAGACAATGAGAACGACATAGCTAAGCGACAAGATTACGGGAATGATGAGGCCTGAAATTTTGTCAGACCAATCTGGGATAAAAGGCGAAGCGAGAAGGGTTAACCAGCCCAGCATTGCAAGTATGCCTGTAGCAGAAAAAACAAGTTCTAAATTCATGGTGGCCTCCGAGGCTCAAGATGTAATGTTGGTTTTATATATTGCAATATGCTTGCGCATGCAAGTAAACGTGTTATAGTTTGATGATGGAAAAACTATGCTTACAAAATACCCTTCGCATCTTGCAGTCAGCCGATCAGATCAAGGCACGGCTGTCGGGTGACTTTGCCTCTGTTCATGGATTGTCTGTCAATGAGGTTTTGCTTCTTATGCACTTGGCCCAAGCACCGCTCAACCGATTGTCTCGTGTTGAACTGGCAAAGCGAATGCACATGAGCGCGTCGACGATTACGCGAATGGCGGCACCTTTGGAAAAAATTGGTTTGGTTTCTCGTCAAGCAGATACACGCGATGCAAGGTTGGCATTTGTTGTGTTGACGAAACCGGGTCTTGAAAAAGAAAAAGAGGCGCGCGCCACATTCGCAAAACAAGCTACCCATGTGTTTCGTGACCGCTGGACGCAAAAGGATTTAGAACAGCTATCTATATTGCTTCACCGTCTGACGGCTGATGCACCAGGTGATTTAACTTAAAGCCTAACCCGCACAACCACATTGCCTTTCTTGCGACCTGTATCGACATAGTGATGGGCTTGTACGATTTGGTTTAGGTCGTATGTTTTGTCTATTACGGCGCGAAGTTTGCCTGCCTCAGCCAACTTCACCAAAAATGTGAGGTCTTTTGCAGTGGGGTCATCTTGGCTGGCGGTGACGCGTTTACCAGATTTTTTACTGTTGAACCATGCTGTTAAAATGCCTTTGAGGTCAGGAATGACGAGAAGCAAAATACCGCTCAGTTTATCTGATGTGCTGGGTTTGAGGGAGTTTTTCACGCGCTTAAATGGGGCGTTGCCGACGCACTCAAGGATCATGTCATAGGTTTTGCCGTTGCCCGTAAAGTCTTGTTTTGTGTAGTCAATCACATGGTCAGCGCCGAGTGACTTAATAAGGTGGGCATTGCCACCGCTGCACACGCCTGTGACTTGTG
>JAMOMM010000162.1 GCA_027067085.1 Hyphomicrobiales bacterium | reverse complement strand
CAAAGTACAATGGTGTGTATCATTGACCGTAAACCCTTTGTCATTCCAAACAATATCAATTTCAGTTGGAGTGGAATTTACAACCAAATGCAGACGGTCTTTACGGGGAGTGCCTGCCGCTGCCCAGCCAAGTAAGGCGTTCCAAGGCCCCTCGCCTTTGTTGGCACACAACGTTTGACAAAGCCACGCCGCTGCATAAATGGCGATGTTTTGGGTTGGTTCCTTAGGCAACAAGTCGGTCAAGTTTGCATCAATTAGTCCCGTATCCATTTCACCAGCTTGGAAAATTTCGTTGCCGGCTAAGTTGGATAAAAACCCGATGTTATTTCTTAGACCTAAAATTGTTGTTTCATCTAGAGCTTCCACAAGACGATCAAGTGCAGTTTGACGATCTGGACCATGAACGACTAACTTTGCAATCATTGGGTCATAAAACGGAGAAATCTCTACACCTTGTTCAACGCCTGTTTCAATGCGTGCGTCAATATTTTGTGGCCAATTTAAACGGTGTAAAATCCCTGTTTGAGGTAAAAAATCATTCGCAGGGTCTTCGGCATAGATACGCGCTTCAAACGAGTGACCGTTTAACTTAATTTCGTCTTGCGTGGCGGGCAGCTTTTCACCACGTGCAATAAGTAATTGCCATTCAACGAGATCAAATCCTGTAACTTCTTCAGTTACAGGGTGTTCAACTTGCAATCGGGTGTTCATTTCCATAAAGAAAAAGCCGTCTGGCTTTAGACCATCTGAGCCATCAACAATAAACTCAACCGTGCCTGCGCCCTCATAGCTAACCGCTTTTGCAGCAGCAACGGCGGCATCGCCCATGGCTTTGCGCACGTCTTGCGTCATGCCTGGTGCTGGGGCTTCTTCAATAACTTTTTGGTGGCGGCGCTGCAACGAGCAATCACGTTCAAATAAATGCACTGCGTTGCCGTGACTATCGCCAAATATTTGCATTTCAATGTGGCGCGGATTGGAGATGAATTTTTCGATTAGGACACGATCATCACCAAAGGCTGCCGCAGATTCGCGTGTGCATGACAACAATGCGTCATCAAACTCTGCGTGGGAGTTAACGCGGCGCATGCCTTTGCCACCGCCGCCTGCTACAGCTTTAATCATCACGGGGTAGCCAATTTCACGGGCTTTATCGCGTAAAAAGTCAGGATTTTGATTGGCCCCTTGATAACCGGGCACCACAGGTACGCCTGCTTTTTGCATCAAATCTTTTGCAGCATCTTTTAAGCCCATTGAGCGGATGGCGCTCGCAGGTGGTCCGACAAACTTTATGCCTGCTGTTTCGCATTGGTCAGCAAAGTGGGCGTTTTCTGACAAAAAGCCATAACCAGGGTGAATACATTGCGCCCCTGATAGTTTGGCAATTTCGAGTATTTTATCTGATTTCAAATAGCTTTCGGCCACGGGCGCAGGGCCAATGTTATAAGCCTCATCAGCCAGTTGAGTGTGTAAAGCACCCTCGTCTGCATCAGAATAAACAGCAATGACACGAAGACCCAAACTTTTGGCAGTGCGTGCAATTCGACAAGCAATTTCGCCTCTGTTGGCGATTAGGATAGATGTAAACATAGCTATTTATCCCACTATGCGACAAACTAGGCAAGTATTGCTGACCTATAAAATGCGTTCGGCACTGATTTTTCTTATTGGTCTGGGTTAGCCCTGTTTGGCGACCTGCTTGGCTCCCTGCTTGGCAATGGCATCAAAAGCTTGCAAGCGTTTTAGTAATCGAGGCATGTCATCGATTTGAACCATATTGGGACCATCTGATGGGGCGTTGTCTGGGTCTTGGTGGGTTTCAATGAAAACGCCCGCAACGCCAATAGCAACGGCGGCGGTTGCTAAAACTTCAACAAACTCACGTTGACCACCAGAAGAAGACCCCTGCCCGCCTGGTTGTTGAACGGAATGGGTGGCATCAAAAATAACAGGCGTGTCCATAGCTTTCATAATCGGCAAGGAACGCATGTCAGACACTAACGTGTTATAGCCAAATGATGCGCCGCGCTCGGTCAGCATAATATTGTTATTGCCGCTATCGATGACTTTTTGCACGACATTTGCCATATCCCAAGGGGCTAAAAACTGACCCTTTTTGATATTGATGATTTTGCCTGTAGCGGCGGCTGCGATAAGCAAATCGGTTTGACGGCACAAAAATGCTGGAATTTGTAAAATATCGATATTTTCAGCAAGCTCTGCACATTGTTGAGGTTCATGCACATCAGTCAGCGTTGCCACGCCAAGCTCTTTACGCAGGTCAGCAAAAATTGCCATGGTTTTATCAAGGCCCGCGCCGCGAATGCCTTTAATGCTGGTGCGGTTGGCTTTATCGAATGAGGCTTTAAAAACTAAGCCCATACCTATTTCATCGGTCATTTCTTTTAAACGACCAGCAATATCAAAGGCGTGATCTCTGGTTTCCATCTGGCACGGCCCTGCAATGAGCGTTAGAGGTGCCGAGTTAGAAAAAGTCAGGTTGTTTAAAATGATCGATTTATTAGGTGTCATAATCTAAATCTCTATTCGTAAATCATACATGTACACGAACCATGTGCATATAGTTTTCCGTTGGCATCGACAAGAGTTGCTTGTGATGTGGCAAGACGGCGACCAACGTGGAGAATTTCGCCGCGACAGGTAATCAAGCCCGTTTTATCGTTCATAGCCCGAACATAATTTACTTTTAATTCGACCGTTCCGTATTGCTGTCCACTTTGCAATTTTGAATGAATGGCACAACCAAGTGCGCTATCAAGCACCGCAGCGGCCCACCCCCCATGCACCATGCCGAGTGGATTATAATGGTCTAACGTTGGTGTGCCTTCAAAAACAGCCCAACCGTCACCAACTTCGCGCAATGCAAAACCCAATGTCTGCCCGA
>JAMOMM010000161.1 GCA_027067085.1 Hyphomicrobiales bacterium | reverse complement strand
GTGGTTAGATCAATTGTTGTGATCGCTTTTAAAAGCCACGCTGTTTGCCATTGTTTCTTAACCGACCTTCGCCCACCAAGAGAACCAGCACGGCGCTCCACCGCACTACGGTTAACGCTAAGTTTTTCGATAACGTCCCAGTCAAGTGCAATGCCCGTATTTCGTGCATGGCCTTGTCCTGATGATTTTGACTTTTCCATACTCAACTCAACTGCCTTAGAAAACTACATAACAATGCTTCAAATTTTTCAGCACCTTCACCTGCAACTTGTTTTGTTTGCTCATGGGAAAGACCACCCTCACTTAGGCCTGCGCCCATATTGGTGATGTTTGAAACGCCAACCGCTTTTAAACCTAAAAACCGCGCCAAAATAACCTCTGGTACTGTCGACATCCCAACCGCATCTGCGCCCAATCGTGCGGCCATCCGCACTTCAGCAGGTGTTTCAAAATTTGGCCCAGAAAACCACGCGTACACACCTTGAGAAAGCTTAATGTCGCGCGCTTTTGCACCGTTCAAAAGCGCTTGGCGTAGTTTAGGATCATAGGCATCAACCATATCAACAAAGCGCTTTTCATCGGCCTCACCAATCAGCGGATTTGCACCTGATAAATTGATATGATCTGTAATCAACATCAAATCACCCGGGCCAATGTCATTGCGAAGAGAGCCTGCCGAATTGGCAACAAAAACAGAGGTTGCACCAAGCTCTTTAATCGTTTCAAGCGGTAAGCGCATGATGTCTGCTTGGCCATGTTCGTAATAATGTGCCCGGCCACCAAACACTGCTATATCAACCCCTTCAATCGTTCCGATAACTAGGTTTGGATTATGACCCGACACACCAACTTGGGGAAAGCCCTCTAAGTCAGAGAACGGAATATAAGTTGGGTTTTGCACAGCATTAACCAAACCAGATAGCCCAGAGCCCAATATCAAGCCCATAGAAACCTTATGGCCGCCAGTACGTTCATTGATGAGTTTTGCTAAAGCTTTAGCGCTCATTTGTCATTCTCCGTATTGGTTAAGTTGTCTTGAGTTAAATGATCTGGCCCAAACGAATGCGGCAAAAGTTGAGCCAACGTAAATGTTTCACGAAGTCCATCAGCACCACAGATAAAAACCGGTGTATCTGCCTTGGCAAACTCCCTAATTTTTTGACGACAACCACCGCAAGGCGTCACCAAACCTTCACCATCACCGATGATGCAAATTTGCTCAATTGCTTGGCCACCATTTGCCACCATCATTGCAATGGCCGAACCTTCAGCGCACATGCCTTCAGGATAAGCCGCGTTCTCAACATTACACCCTGCATATATTTTACCATCATCACTTAAAACTGCCGCGCCAACTTTGAAATTGGAATAGGGGGCATGGGCATTTTTTTGAACTTGAGATGCTGCCACATACAACTGGCTATTTAATTCATCGCTCTTTGACATAGGGTACGCCTCCAGCTTTTGGTGGAATGGCCTTACCAACAAAACCAGCCAACAAAATCACGGTTAGAATGTAAGGTGTTGCTTGCATAAACTCGACGGGTATTGTCCCGACACCTGGAACTTCAATGTTTTGAAAGCGGATGGAAATGGCTTCTAGCAGACCAAATAACAAACACGCCCACAACGCATTCCAAGGTAACCACCGTGCGAAAATCAACGCTGCTAAAGCAATAAATCCTTTACCTGCGGTCATATCACGACCAAAGAACGATGATTGTGCAATTGACAAATATGCACCAGCAAGACCGCACAATATGCCGCAAATAATTACGGCACGATACCGCAACCAAATCACCGAAATACCCGCCGTATCAACAGCATCTGGGTTTTCACCCACCGCACGTAAACGCAAGCCAAAGCGCGTGCGGTTTAAAATAAACCATGTAAGTGGCACGCAAGCAAATGCAACATAAACCAAAATACGGTGCCCTGAAATCAACTCAGAATAAATAGGCCCCATAAAAGGAATATCCTTAACCGCATCGGCGAACGGTAGGGTTATTTCTTCAAACCGCGCCGAACCAGAAACAGCCGGCGTGTTACCACCTTTGCCATACCAAGCATGACCGAGTAGCACCGTAAGCCCAGCGGCTAAAAAGTTAATCGCCACGCCTGAGATAATCTGATTGCCGCGAAAAGTAATAGACGCCAATCCATGCACCAACGCCATTGCTACCGATGCCCCGATGCCCGCCGCAAGACCAATCCATGCTGAACCAAATGCCGAGGCCGCAACGGCAGCCGCAAAGGCAGCAGCCAGCATTTTGCCTTCTAAGCCAATATCAAAAACCCCTGAGCGTTCAGAAAAAAGCCCCGCCAAACAAGCAAATAATAACAACGCCGATAAGCGCACTGCTGAATCAAAAACCTGAATGGCAATGAGAAAAGTTTCCATCACATGGCCCCTTCATCACTGGTTCTAAACTGGGCGAAAATCCGCAGCAACATCGGCACAAACATATATTCCATTGCCCCAGTAAACAGAATAACCAAACCTTGAATAACAACAATCATATCGCGGGTAATTGCGGGAATTTCAAACGCCAGCTCTCCCCCGCCCTGATACAGCATACCAAACAAAATCGAGGCAAAGAATATCCCCACCGGGTGCGCACGTCCCATCAACGCGACCGCGATACCAACAAAACCATAACCAGCGGTAAAACCAAGCAACAACCGATGTTGCGCGCCAGCAATTTCATTCACCGCCATTAGCCCCGCAAGGCCACCAGAAATTGCCATCACGATAATGGTAATACGGGCAGGTGATATGCCGCCGTACAAAGCAGCACCTTGCGAAAATCCAACGGTTCGAATGGCATAACCAAGTTTGCTTTTCCAAACCAAAAGCCAAACACCAAATGAAGCAGCTAACGCCAAAAGAAAAGAAATGTTCAACGGTG
>JAMOMM010000160.1 GCA_027067085.1 Hyphomicrobiales bacterium | reverse complement strand
GCCCCGCAACAAATGTTTGCTTGTGTGCACAGGTTCGCAGGGTGAAGCGCGCGCTGCCATGGCCCGTATCGCTTCAGGCCGCCATCCGCACATTAAGTTTGATAAAGGCGACATGGCAATTTTTTCATCTAAAACCATCCCAGGAAATGAAAAAGCCGTTGCCGCCGTGTTCAATGATTTGGCTGAGCAAGGCGTTGAAATAATCACCAATGACGATGCCATGATCCACACCTCTGGCCACCCTCGACAAGGCGAATTGCAAGAGTATTACAGTTGGCTAAAACCAGCCGCCTTAATACCTATGCATGGCGAGATGCGCCATTTAGATTTTCATACTCGCTTTGCTGAGAAGTCAGGCATCGCAAAAACACTGCGCGTTACAAACGGAGAACTAACGCAATTGCTTCCCGGCCCAATGAAAATCATTGACGACATCGAACATGGCCGAACTCACATTGACGGAAATGTTTTTGTCAAAGATGATGAAAGCCCTGCTCGTTATCGTCGTAGACTTTCATTTGCAGGTTTGGTCGCCGTTTCGATTACCGTTGATAAACACGGCGTATTATCAAGCGAACCAAAAATTGTCTTAGACGGTGTGCCGTTAGAAGATGCCGAGGGCTATTTGATTGAAGACACTGTCCTTGATGACTTGGAGGATGCTATTGAAAAACTTCCCCATAAAGCCCGCAGGGACAACGATGTGATTGCCGAAGCTGTTCGCCGCTCAGTACGCAGAACGTGTTCGGAAGTCTGGGGAAAACGCCCGATAACCCACGTTTTGGTTCACCGTCTCTAGAGTCGGTCTGGTTTAAATTGAACCAGACCGCCCAGTTTAAGGTGTTGATAATCTTGCGTTTCATGCAGTGTTTGTGATTCAAACAAAACATGAAACGCTCTAGCCTGATAGTCTTTTGACTTTGGCGAGCAGTACAAAATGCTGTAATTTGTAAAGTAGCTGGTTTTCAACGATCAGTCGTAAATTTCGTCAAGAACCGCATCAAGGTCGGGAATAACCACATCATTACCTGAAAAAATCACCAAGTTTTCAGTACGTAACTTTTTGATCGTACGAGATAAGGTTTCAGGTACAGTGCCAGCTAATTCTGCTAAGTCTTTCTTAGCAATAGGGACTTTTAAGAACCCTGATCCATCAAGTTCTTCACGGCCAAAGCGTTGATATAACACTAAAATAAGATGCAGTAATCGTCGGCGCAAATCCATCGTTTTCGAAGACACATAATTTTTTTCCATATCTTCGGTGTCTTTTAGACTGCGCTGTAAAAACCGTTGGCCAACACTTGGGTCATTTACGAGCAACTCTGCAATGGTCGCGCGGTCAATAAAGCACGCATGAGATTGTTGCAAAACTTCAGCGGTATTACGGTATCTACCCTTTGTCAAAAACTCTTGGTAACCAACAGTGCTGCCAGGTTGATGCAGTCGCACTAACATTGAGTGACCATCGGCTTCCACATGGCGTTCGCCGATCAATCCACTTTTAATGCAAAACACCCCGTCAACTTCATCGCCCTGATGATAAAGAACTTCACCAGGGGCATAGTCGTTTGGGCGCATACCAGATTCGAGTTTGGCTAAGTTTTTCGGCGTCAAATCTCGCCATTCTGTGTACTGTCGGTTGGGGCAGTTACCGCAACTATCGCTTTGTACTGAACAGGACATAAGAACTCCAAAAAATAAACTTGAAGCACAATTACGCTATTCTAGTCGCCTTATCAATTGAAACTTCGCAATAGTTGACCTGAATCAATTGATTTACGCGTTGTTTAGATAGTTTTCAAATGATGAAAAATTCTGCTGACGATAAATTATTTGCAGACCGTTTGATTGAACGGTTTGGCGACCATGCGGCCGTACAAACAAAGCTGCGTATTCAAGAGCTTGAAGAGTTTGGCGCATCCGATGCCGCAGCAGAATGGCGCAGAGCCTTGATATTGATCGAATTTAAAACCCAAGGTTCTAACCTTAAATTAGATTGATTTTTCTGTTAAATCACCACTTTCACTTTAAACTGCTGTAACGATTCATTTGAAATTGTGAAAGCAGGAAGATTGTGCTGAAAATTGAAAATAGAACAGTCCGCTCGCTGTGGTTGAAATCGCAAGGGTTGGCGGTCAGTCCCGTGGGTAAGTTGGACCTTGCGCAAACTGTAATCGACCTTGGGTTTGTGCAGATTGATACCATCCGAAACGTCACCCGTGCCCAACATCATATTTTATGGAGTCGGAATCAAAATTACCGTGAACCGATGTTGGGAAAATTGCGGGCACAAGACCGCGCCGTTTTCGAACATTACACCCATGATGCCTCACTCATCCCGATGAAGTTTTTGCCAATGTGGCAGCGTCAGTTTGCGAGAAAAAAGCAAGAGGTTGGTTCTTGGAATTATTCAAAGAAAATGATCGGGCCAAGGGGCAGGGAGGCGATAAAAGCACGTATCGCAAAAGAAGGACCGCTATCGACCCATGCTTTTGAAACCAAAATTGAAGGTAAAAAGAAAATGTGGTCGCGCCCACCGCATAAAATAGCACTAGACTATATGTGGTATGCAGGGGAATTAGCGACATCGCATCGCGAAAATTTTAAGAAGTTTTACGATCTGGCTGAAAACGTATTTCCTCAAAAATTACTGGCAATCAATCATAAAGATCAAGACCAAATTGATTGGCTGTGCGGGGCTGCGCTTGACCGCCTCAGTTTTGGTTCTTTGGGTGAAATTCAACGATTTTGGGGCGCTACAACTGCTCTTGAGGTTAAGCAGTGGGCGCAAAGGGCGGTTGATAAGCTTATACCTATTCAAATTCAAGGCCATGACAAAACGTGGAGCCAAGTTTATGCGCCAGCTAATATAGAACAACGGTTAAATGAGTTAAGACCTCCAACCTCGCGGCTACGAATCCTCAATCCATTTGATCCCGCTATTCGTGACCGTACTCGCACCCAGCGCTTGTTTGGTTTTGAATATCGCATAGAGATTTTTGTCCCAGAATCCAAACGCAAATGGGGGTATTATGTTTATCCGCTGTTAGAGGGAAACCGCTTTGTTGGGCGCATCGAATTAAAAGCGGATCGAAAAAAGGGCGAGTTGTACGTAATTAATTTTTGGTCAGAAGGTAACGTGAAATGGGCGGCGGCGCGATGGCGAAAACTTGATGGTGAATTAGAGCGGCTTTGTCGCTTCATTGGGGGTGATACGATTGTCTGGAAATGTGATATAAAGCGATCATGAGCCAACTGATTCCCCCCAAAGGCCCAGATGGCCTGCCAACAGGCCCAAGTGGACCTGATGATTATGAAGTCGTAAACCTGCGTGATGCGCTGGAAGAACGATACCTTGCCTATGCGTTATCCACAATTATGCACCGCGCCTTACCCGATGTTCGTGATGGGCTAAAACCCGTTCACCGTCGCTTAATGCACGCGATGAGATTGCTGCGCTTGGATCCCAAATCTGGATTTAAAAAGTGCGCTCGTGTTGTTGGCGATGTAATCGGTAAATATCACCCACATGGCGATCAAGCCGTTTATGATGCCATGGTTCGTTTGGCGCAAGATTTTGCGGTGCGTTATCCATTGGTTGAGGGCCAAGGAAACTTTGGCAATATTGATGGCGATAACGCTGCGGCGTATCGGTATACTGAAGCCAGATTAACCGATGTTGCCATGGCGCTGCTTGATGGCATCGACCAAGACACTGTGGATTTCCGCGAAACGTATAATGGTGAAGATGAAGAGCCGATTGTTTTACCCGGTGCCTTCCCAAATTTGTTGGCAAACGGTTCAGCGGGTATTGCCGTTGGCATGGCCACATCCATTCCACCGCACAACGCAGCTGAGTTATGCGATGCGGCGCTGCATTTGATTAAATTCCCCAATGCTGGCATCGATAAGTTGATGCAGTTTGTGCCTGGCCCAGACTTTCCGACAGGCGGGGTTATTGTTGAAGACGCAGCCTCTATCCGTAAAGCCTATGAAACAGGCAAGGGTGGTTTTCGCGTCCGTGCAGTTTGGGAAAAAGAAGAACTGCCACGCGGCCTATGGCAAATTGTTGTAACTGAAATTCCGTATCAAGTTCAAAAAGGTAAATTGGTTGAACGCATTGCTGAGTTGATGTTGGCTAAAAAATTGCCCGTATTGAGCGATGTGCGTGATGAATCCGCAGAAGACATCCGCTTGGTCTTAGAACCGAGAACCAAAACGGTTGATCCAGAAGTGATGATGGAATCGCTGTTTAAACTAACAGATTTAGAATCGCGCTCGTCGTTGAATATGAACGTCCTGTCATTTGGCCGCATTCCAAATGTGCTGTCATTGCGAGAAGTTCTGCGCCAGTGGCTCGATCACCGTTTGGTGGTGTTGGTTCGCCGCACCAATTTTCGGCTTGATAAAATTGCAAAACGCTTAGAGCTTTTAGGCGGCTACCTGATTGCGTTTTTGAATATCGATGAAGTCATCGCCATCATTCGTGAAGAAGACGAGCCTAAAAAAGTTATGATGGCCCGTTTTGAGCTTAACGATGTTCAGGCCGAAGCCATTTTGAATATGCGGTTGCGGTTTTTGCGCAAGCTTGAAGAATTTGAAATTCGCAAAGAGTTTGATGAGCTTTCATTAGAGCAGGGCGAACTGCAAGCACTTCTGGCAAGTGAAGATGCGCAGTGGTCAACCATTGCAGATGAAATTCGCAGTACACGCAAAATGTATGGCAAAGACACTAAACTGGGCGCACGCCGCAGTCAGTTTGCGACCCCGCCAGAAATAGATTTTGATATTGAAACTGCAATGATCGAAAAAGAACCTGTGACCGTGATTTGTTCTGAAAAGGGCTGGATACGAGCACTTAAAGGCCACATCGATGATACCTCTAGCTTAACGTTTAAAGATGGCGACAAAAGTCGTTTTGTCTTTCATGCACAAACCACTGATAAGGTCTTGTTGCTTTCATCATCGGGTAAATTCTACACCTTAGATACAAACAATTTACCAGGCGGGCGCGGACATGGTGAGCCTGTGCGCTTAATGGCTGACATGGATCCATCCGACGGCATTGTGGCACTGTTTGTCCACGAAGCAGAACATAAACTGCTGGTCGCTTCTAGCTTGGGCAACGGTTTTATTGTTAAAGAAACCGATTGCATTGCCAATACCCGTAAAGGCAAGCAGGTCGTAAATGTTAAGTTGCCAGTTGAAGCGCAATGCTGTGTGCGTATCCCTGATGGCGCCGATCATATTGCTGTTATCGGTGAGAATCGTAAGTTACTTATTTTTGCTTTGGCTGATTTACCTGAAATGGGGCGAGGGAAAGGCGTACGTTTACAAAAGTACAAAGATGGCGGTTTAAGTGATGTACAACCGTTTGTGTTGGCAGATGGTTTGTCATGGAAGGACACGTCTGGACGGACCTGGACGGTTACTGATCTTGATGAATGGATCGGTTTGCGCGCCCAAGCTGGCAGAATGCCGCCAAAAGGTTTCCCAAGGAACAATAAGTTTAGTTGAAGTCGGATATTTCAATTTTTATGCAATATAATAACCACACCACATGAAAGTTATACTAAAGTATTACTTAGTGTTTGGTGGTGTCGAGCCAATGCAATGCTCCGTTAACGGATTGTTGTAACAATTACTGTCTAATTGTAGACATAATTACATAATTGCATAATTTTTCGTGTGATTTGATTGGGCATTACGAATTGGCGGCGGGTTTATAGGCACATGGCCTTTGATATTAGAACAAGTTGGATTATTAACGGCGAGTTGACACACATCTTGCCAGACACGATCGGTATGGGCCGTTCTGAAATGGCTTTTCTTGCCCAGCGTGGCATTGTCAAAGTTACTGAAAATGCCAATGGTGTCGAATTTAAGTGGGTGTTGTTTTCTGCCAATTGGTCATCGCTGTTATTTTTAGAAGAATACATTCATCTTTTCACAGGGCCTTATACTTTCAATTATTTTGTTTCGGGTTGGTCAAGCGAAGTGATTTCGGGTGCAATAGATGCGCGTACTCGGCTGAGCCAACTTATCGCAAAAAGCGATGTACATATTTCTCAGCACACCATTGTTAAAGAATTTAACCCAGAAAAAGCCGCAGTTCCCCATGTATTAAGAGACTCTCTGAGCGACATGACTGTTATTCCTGAGTTGAGCGTTGATTGCGTTTATGATGAAGATACGAACCAGTTTTTGGTCCAACGCGTTGGCTCGCAATCTGGCATCGCTAAAATTTATGGCATGTCACCTGTTTCAAGCCCATGCTTAACGGGCAATAGTTATGATGAAGTCGTCAGCGCTGCATACCCGCAAGTGATGCGTGGCGACAAACCCCATTACGATCACGTTTTGGCCGCGATGAATTTACCAGACAAATCCGTCAGCTGGGTACCTTATCAACGGGTTATCTTACCGCACCGCTTTCCGGATGGTCGTAAAGGTGTTTCTGTTATCACAGAACAAGTTGATGTAGACATTAAAGTCGTTTAGAGCGACACAACCTATAAATTTACCAGTCTGGTAATGTAAACCAGATCGCCTCTAGGATTCTTGTTCCAACAGCTCTTCTTCAAGGGTTTGGTCCGCAATAAACTCTAAATCCTCTTTACGAGCAAAGACGACAACTTCGCTTTTATCAGCCCCTTTAGGGGGTACTTTCCATTGCAAAAATCCACGCTCAATAAACGGATAACCGATCCGAATGGTCAGGCCGCGCGTCGCGACTTTTTCCGTCATCAGTCCCCACATGGCATTGGGTTGCCATTTGAGCAAGCATAAAACCATGCCAAGGCGTGGGAAAACCGTAGAGCAAAAATTATCGCGGTAATCTTTAGATACCCAAAGTTCACCTTGGTAAACCACTGAGCCACTAATCTGTCTGGTAACAGATCCAGCTGGTGCTTGGGGACGGGCGGGGACCACTAATTCAGAGCGTAAAATATACAACCCAACCATCCACCGCATAGCCCAATCGGCCAAAGTTCCGTCAGCTGTATCTAGACGAAAGGCTTGAACCGCGCCAAGCTTGCCCTTTTTGGTGCGTAAAGATATCCAAAAGGCGTTACTGGCATCAAGCTTGTTGATTGATGTGTCAAACATGGGTGAGACATCGCTAGCGCAGGTCTCGTTTAAGCGCACGCGTTCAAATTCTTCAAAATCGGTAGACGTTGAAATGTACAGCCCAATTTTTTGCAGCTTTTTGTCTAATAAGCTGGCCGCTTGCACCACGGCTAACGGGTCTTTTAAACCTTCTAACATTTTTTACTCTCATCCCACTAACAACTTATAAACTAGTCGGTTGTTCAGTCAGATGCAATGCGACAAGCTATTAGCTTGTTGTTTACCTTAACGCGCGCAGATTATAGTCAGTTATGTATCGACCAAAACCCAACCATCTTCGCCCAAGCGCTCTTGCGGTAAGAAATTGGCTTTGTATGACATTTTTTGCGAGCCATTGACCCAGTAGCCCAAATAAAGATAGGGCAGGCCCATTTTTTGGGCTTTTTGAATATGGTCTAAAATCATATATGTGCCTAATGACTGCGAACTAAGCGCAGGGTCAAAACAACTATATATCATCGACAAACCATCTCTGAGGCGATCAGTTAACGCAACACCAGCTAACGGACCTTTTTGTGGTTGTGGGTGGGCAAGGGAGATTTCAGGCTGGTGTCTGTATTCGATAAGGTTGGTGTTCACGGAACTTTCTTCCACCATTGCAGAAAAATCCAACACCGTCATATCTGCCATGCCGCCATCGCTATGCCGTGAGCTAACATAATCGGAAAACAAAGAAAACTGCTCAGATGTCGTGACCGCAGGCATTGTGTGAGATGAAAGGTGTTTGTTACGCTTTAATACTCGTAAGAAACGTTTCTTCCAAATAAACTTATCAACGGGAACCCGAACAGAAACACAGGAATGACAGTCTTCACACGACGGGCGGTAGGCAATGTTTTGGCTTCTACGAAATCCGCCATTGGCCAAAACGTCGTGCAATTTGAGCGCATCGCTGCCAACCAAATGGGTGAAAATTTTACGTTCGACCTTGCCTTCAATATATGGGCAAGGTGAGGATTCCGTAATAAAGAACTGTGGGAATTCTGGCCGCTCAATGCTCAATGTTTAAAATCCTTGCCGTAACCTTGTGATAAGATGGTGTAAGTTTAAAGCGAATAATACCATGGTGCAATAAGGGAAAAACACAACCAGATGATGATGACCAAGGGGCCACCAGTGCGTAAATAGTCATTAAAACGATAATTGCCAGGCCGCATAACCAGCAAGTTTGTTTGATACCCCATGGGGGATGCAAATGAGCAGTTGGCAGCAAAAATAACAGCATGAACAAAGGGCGTTGGTGAAACGCCAAGCGAAGCGGCCATTGATATGGCAATGGGCGTGAACAACAATGCGGTGGCATTATTAGATAACAAGTTGGTCAAAACGGCGATGACCAAAAATAAGGCCGATAAGATTATAGGCACAGATTGGCCTTGTAAAATATCAACCAAGCCTTGGGCGACAAATTGCGCGCCTCCCGTTTTATCAAGCGCTTGAGCCATGGCGATTGAAGCGGCGATCAACAAAACGATTTGCCGATCAATTGCGCGGCTGGCCTGACCAATGCTTAAACAACCAGAGGCAATCATAACCAATGCCCCTAAAATCGCTGCAATGACAATGGGCATTAAACCTGTGGCTGCCGCCAACACAACGCCAGCAAAAATTGTCAGCGCCTGGTTAGCTTTCGTGAAGCCATGAATTGTGGAAACAGAACCATCGAGCACCATTAAATCACGATCAAGGCGAAGTTTTCGAATGTTTTCCTTACTGCCGGCCACGAGCAATACATCACCTGGCCGTAACCTGATTTTATTACGTAAATCACGCGTCATGCGGCGGTGGCGTTGAATGCCAGCAATAAAGCAATTTGTTTGTTCGGTAAATTCATCATCAACAATTGGTCGCCCACCCAACCGAGAGGCGGGCGCAATTGCAGCCTCTGCCAGCATAAAGTGTTCGCCGCGTGTGTTAAAATCGACAAGGCGCGAAACTTGTTCTCGCGTGCCTGCAAATTGCACAGTGTCCCCAACCGACAAAACCACCCCTTCGAACGGGGGGAGAAACACAGTTTTGCCGCGCTTGATTAGGCGGACTGTAACGTCTTTCAAATCAGGAAAAATACCAAACTTACTCTCTTCTCCAACCAATTTGTGTTCGGCCGTTAAATCCAAACGCGCAAGAAACTGAACGCCACTGCGCGCTGTTTGGCTTTTGTCGGTTTTACCAGACTTCTTTGGCAAAAAGTACGGTGCAATAAACAAGACATAAAGCGTACCAACGCTGGCCAAAATAATACCAGGCATAAACAGGTCAAAAAATCCGATTGTCATATCGCTGGTGGTTTCAACCAATCCAGCAACGAGCAAGTTGGTTGAAGAACCAACGATGGTCAACATACCGCCTAAAATAGTGATGTAAGATAACGGGATCAACATGCGCCCAGCGCCTGGGCCGTACCTGTTGGCAAGGGCAGCGATAATGGGAATGAACATCACCACGACCGGCGTGTTATTCATAAACGCACTCATGATGCCAGCGCCAATCAAGCAAGCAAAAATAATCAACGTTGCCCGCGATTTTCGAGTTTTTGATAATATCTGGGTTACCCCATCAAGCGCACCTGATTGATGCAAACCTTGGCCAACCACCAACAGGGCTAAAATAGTAATTAGAGCCGTGTTGGCAAAGCCTGAAAGCAAACTACTGGCACTTAAAAGCGCAACGTCACCATCTAATAATGGATAGACTTCAAATAAGATTAGCAGCGCAACAATAACGCCAAGAGCGGTCAGCTCCATTTCGATCCATTCGCTAGCGAATAGAAATATGGTGAGGGCGATGATCGCAAATGTTAGCCACATATGCATGCTGAAAGACTAACACCTCATCATGGCGCTGGTAAGAGATATTAAAAAAATTGTACGATTAAAGGTGCTTACATGCGTTTGTTGTCGGCAGAATTGGCTAAAACCTCTAAACTAAAACCTTGCGCGCGCAGCTTCTTCACCACCGTTTGAGCATGAGTGGCATCTCGTGTTTCAAGCATAACGTCCAATTGCGCACCTTTCGCAGAAATATCAAGGTACATCCGATGGTGCGAAACTTCTAGAATGTTTGCTCCTTCTGTGCCGAGCAACGTTGTGATTTTGCCTAAAATGCCAGGTTTATCGTCGATGTGAAAACGAAGGTTGATTATGCGTTGTTCGCGTTCTAATTCGCGATAAGAAATCGAGGCCAGCACCCGTGGATCAATATTTCCACCCGTCAACACAATGCCAACTTTACGGCCTTTGAAATAATCGGGATCGGCCAAAATTGTTGCTAGCCCTGTAGCTGCAGCACCTTCTGCCAAAGTTTTTTGCCGTGTGAGCAACAAAAATACAGCGCGTTCAATATTGGTTTCGCTGGCAAGGCGTACGGTGTTGATTAAAGGCTTTGTATAAGCAACGGTGCGCGATGCCACTTCTTTAACGGCAATACCCTCGGCTAAAGTTGCCCCACCACAAACCGATGGCTCGCCGCGTAGGGCATGGTACATAGAAGGAAAGCGCTCTGCCTCAGCCCCGATGATTTCAATATCAGGCTTGATGGCTTTGGCGGCAATGGCACAACCTGAAATAAGCCCACCTCCACCAATGGGCACAATCAAACAATCAAGATTAGGTTGTTGTTCTAGCATTTCCATTGCCACGGTGCCTTGCCCTGCGATAACCTTATCATCATCAAACGGGTGCACTTGGGTAAGGTTGCGGCTTACCATCAATTCTTCAACCTTGGCTTGGGCCTCAACCAAATTTTCACCCGACAGGACAACTTCTGCCCCGTGCTTTTGGGTGCGCTCAACTTTGGTAAAGGGTGTTGCTTCAGGCATAACAATAGTTGCGGGAATACCAAGACGGTTGGCGTGATAAGCGACAGATTGGGCGTGATTTCCCGCTGACATCGCCACAACCCCGCGTGACTTTTCTTCCTGCGTTAATGAGGTGAGCTTCACCAATGCACCACGATCTTTAAATGATGAGGTAACTTGTTGGTTTTCAAGTTTGATATAAAGCTCACAACCGAGCATATCAGAGATGGCATGGGCAAAAACCAATGGAGTTTGCTCGACTTGGCCTTTTATGATTTCGGCAGCCGATTTTATATCATCAAAATTGATTGTCATTAAAAGTTCCCTGTCTTGTGCCTTGTTGTCCGTCACAGAATCTTGTTTAATATGAACATTGACGTAACATGGCTATGCACAACGCGCGATGTTACTTTTTCGCACATTCACATAAAATGGAATAATCTAATGACTTTAAAACTTTGCTTCATTGGCCTTGGCGTAATGGGTTATCCGATGGCTGGATACCTAAAAACCAAAGGTGGATTCGATGTTTCAGTGTACAATCGTACCACGGCAAAAGCGGCAAAATGGGTCAGTGAATTTGGAGGCACCCACGGATTTACACCTGCGGAATCTGCCGTTAATGCCGATGTGGTGTTTGCTTGTGTTGGTAATGATGATGATCTGCGTGAAGTCACCACAGGCCCCTCTGGTGCATTTCAAAGCATGAAGCAGGGCGCTATCTTTGTCGATCACACAACAGCCTCTGCTGATGTGGCACGAGAGCTTTACGGCGTTGCAAAAGACAAAGGCATTTCATTTATAGACGCACCTGTGTCAGGTGGACAAGCAGGCGCTGAAAATGGCGCGTTGACGGTTATGTGCGGTGGTGATGAAGCCGCTTATAAAACTGTGGAACCGTTGATTGCTAATTTTGCAAAAATGTGCCGCTTGCTTGGTCCATCAGGTTCTGGTCAGCTGACTAAAATGGTCAACCAGATTTGTATTGCAGGATTGGTTGAAGGATTAGCTGAAGGTATCAATTTTGGTAAAAAGGCAGGACTTGACATTGAAGCGGTCATTGAAGTTATTTCAAAAGGGGCCGCACAATCTTGGCAGATGGAAAACCGCTATAAAACCATGAACAAAGGCGAATACGAATTTGGCTTTGCGGTGGATTGGATGCGCAAAGACTTAGGTATCTGTTTGAACGAAGCCGAGCGGGTCGGCGCAGATTTGCCAGTCACTAAAATTGTCGATGAATTTTATAGTGAAGTGCAAGAGATGGGTGGTAATCGTTGGGATACCTCAAGCCTTCTTGCCCGCTTGGAAAAGTAAATACCAAATTGGAAAACCATATAAAAGTATATGGCTGCAGCTTTTGCTTCCACGTTTCTTCAGGACCAGAAAATTATGGGTGGTTTTACCATCAAGGTTTAAGCTGAGCATATGCCTAAAGCAGAAGGCGCTCGTTTTAAAGCCGTTTTGGCTTACGAGCCAAAGTAGCAAAACAACCTTATTTGCGTTTTGGTAAAAGCGTCAGAGAGCGCCGATTGCGTTGGTCATAGAATATGATTTTTTCGCGTGTGCCCGTAAATTTGCGTATTTCTTTTAACTTCCTTAGCATCAAAAACTCACGCGACATTTGGCGGGCAGGACATGCCATTTTGGTGGTGAATACGCGGCTGATCCGAACGTGGTTACCTTTTTGGCTATAGGTGCCACCGAACCGATTACAGCCAGCAAAGCCGCTGACTTTACCGTTAGTCCCAAATTGAATGCTGGTGCGAAATAAGGTTTTCCAACTGGTGCCTGCCAAGTTTTGTAGATTGCCAGCATGAGCAATCGACGGGGCATGCCCCGTAACAAGAACAAATATGGCCAATGCAAATCGTTTCATAATATCAACCGACAGTTTTTATAGCACCAGCCAATGCTTGCCCAAACAATTCAATTTCGCTTTCAGGGCCAGCAGATACGCGCAGACACCGATTTTCTGGCGCTGCGAACGGCATGCGAATAAACACATCACTTGCCCCACATGCTTCAACAATCGCCTTGGCATAGTCGCCATCGCGGCCCGTATCAATGGTGACGAAATTAGTTGCAGAAGCTAAAGCTGTGAAACCATTGTCTTTGGCTATTTCTCCTATACGGGCTTTTGCAGCGCCTACTTTTTTAATGGTTGATGCCAACCAGTTCTCATCGGCTAACGCTGCCAATGCGCCAACTTGGGCCAAACGATTGACACCAAAATGGTTGCGGATTTTATTAAACGACAAAATCAATTCAGTTGACGCGATGCCATAACCGACACGCAAACCTGCCATGCCATAGGCTTTTGAAAAGGTTCGAAATCGGATAACTTTAGGGTTGTGAATATCGATCGGCAGCACTTGGTCTTGCGGCGCAAATTCCACATAGGCTTCATCCAAGCATAACAAACAATCATCGGGCAACGCATTGGCAAATTCATTCACGGCTTTAGCACCGTGCCAGCTTGCCATCGGATTGTCAGGGTTGGCCAGATAAACCAACGTCGCATTTGTTTCTTTCACCTTAGCCAACAGGCCTTCAAGGTCTTCTTTGTCGTCCCGATAAGGAACCGAATGCAGGGTGCCGCCAAAGGCGTTAACATGGTAATTAAATGTCGGATACGCACCAATTGAAGTCACAACATTTGTGCCGCTTTCAACCAACAATCGAGCCAAGTTTCCAAGCAATCCATCGATGCCTTCCCCGACAATAACATTGCCGATTTCAATGTCGTATTTTGCCGCCAGCGCCGTGCGTAATTCAAAGCTCAATTCATCACCATACATCCACACAT
>JAMOMM010000159.1 GCA_027067085.1 Hyphomicrobiales bacterium | reverse complement strand
TAACTGCACAGAGTTAGGCTTTCCTTTTGGTGCATTTGAGATAACAGTGCCACATATTTGCGTGGTTCTAAAGAGCGGTAGACACCAAGTTTACCACCTGTTAAAAACCGCCGTGAAATCAATACACGGCCTTGCAACACAGCGTCTGCTGTATAAGCACTTTTGTATTGGCCAAGGGACACACCCCAGCCGTCAAGCTCTTTTAAATTGCCCCAAATGATACGTTTTGGGCGTTTGCATACAACAGGGCGTAGGTTTTTTGCTTTACCGCCAGTGTTTTTAATGCGGGCTAACCTAGCGGCCGAGCGTGATGCACTGTTGCCGCTCCATTCAAGTAAGACGCGTGAGAACTCATTGCGGCCTGCACCTGATCGCGCGCCAAGGGAGATTGAAATAAGTCGTTTGCCATTTACGTGGGCGCTGGCAACAAGGTTATATCCTGACGTACACAAATATCCCGTTTTCATACCATCTACCCACTCAAACTTTGAGGCAAGTTTGTTGCGATTCTTTAAGGTGCGTTTGCCTACTCGCATATTATGGGCGGTGAAATATTTACGGTATTGTGGGAATTCATGCAAAATTGTGGTGGCTAGAATACCTAAATCGCGCGCGGTGGTGACTTGCAAATCATTGTGCAACCCATGGGGGTTTACGAAATTTGTGCCTGTCATACCAAGGCGGCGGGCTTGGTTGTTCATTTTGTTTGCAAAACCAGAAATGCTGCCGCCGATATTTTCAGCTAATGTCGCGGCCATGTCGTTTGCCGAATGGATTAAAATTGCTTTAAGGGCAAAATCAACGCTGACTTTGGAGCCTGCGCGCAGGCCAATTTTGCTTGGTGGGCGGGTGGCGGCATGTTTTGAAATTGTCAGTTGTGTTTGCAGGGTAATGCGCCCGCTTTGCAAAGCTTTGAACGTAACATAAGCGGTCATCAACTTGGTTAGTGATGCCGGGTACCATGGGGCACCTGCGCGATCGGCAACAAGAACTTCGCCTGTGTCTGCATCAAAAACAAGGCTGGGTCCAAACGCTGCTTTGGCGCTGGAGGTCATGCTTGCAATTAACGTAAGGATAAGAAAAATTTTTGGCCAAGCAAATTTCACGATGTATTACGCCTCTGATGATGTTGAGGAATTGGTTATTTTCGTACAGCCAAAAGTGGTTTGAAGAAAGTTTGTTTGGTCAGAAAATATATTCACTGAGTTTATATCAATTTGAATGAAGTTTGGATAGATAAATAATAGGCCTATTTGTAGCAGTAAAATGCTCACTTCCTTATATGGTTGGTGGCAAATTGTTGGAAAGGTAAAATTAGTTGCAATTGATACTATTTTTGTGCTTGTCTAAGAGTAATAAAAAAAGGTGGACTTTTAAACTTTATAAAAAACTATGAAAACACACTTTGGAGGATGTTATGATTAAGAAAATTTTGGCTGCGTGTTTGCTTTCAAGCGCTATGTTGGGCGGTGCTGTTGTTGCTCAAGCACAAGAAGTGACGTTGAAAATACACCAATTTTTACCAGCGCCAGCAACAATTCCAAAACTATTTTTGAAGCCGTGGTCTGAAAAAATTGAAAAAGAATCTGGTGGACGGATTAAGTTCCAACATTTTCCTTCAATGCAATTGGGCGGGAAGCCGCCTGCGTTGTTTGACCAAGCCAAGGATGGGGTTGCAGATATTGTTTGGACACTTCCTGGTTACACGCCTGGTCGTTTTTCTTGTGTAGAGGTGTTTGAGCTTCCCTTTATGATGACAAATGCTGAAGCAACATCAAAAGCATTGAACGAATATGCGACAAAGTATTGTGGCAAACAGTTTAAAGATGTCCACGTTTTAGCATTCCACGTGCATGGACCGGGAATGCTTCATGTTAAAGGTGAAGGTGTTCGCAAGCTTGAAGATATGAAGGGTAAGAAACTTCGTGGTCCAACCCGTATTATCAATGGCATGCTTAAAAATCTTGGCGCGGTGCCTATTGGTATGCCGTTGCCAGCTGTTCCAAGTGCATTGTCAAAAGGTGTGATTGAGGGAACTGTTATTCCTTGGGAAGTTACGCGGGCCTTTAAAATTGCTGAACTGACAAAAACGCATACTGAATTTGGTGGAGACCATGCGCTTTACACTGCAGTGTTTGTTTTAGCAATGAACAAGGCAAAGTACGACTCTCTTCCTGCTGACCTCAAAAAGGTTTTAGATGATAACTCGGGTGGTTATGCTGGTGGCTTTGCTGGCCGTGTGATGCAAGAACAAGATGCACCTGCACGTAAAGTTGCAGCGGATCGCAAAAACAATATTGTTCGGATTGAAGGAGCTGAATTACAGCGCTGGAAAGATGCTGCAAAACCTGTTGTTGCCGCCTGGGTTGCGGAAATGAATGCAAAAGGTTTGCCAGGTCAGGCAATGGTTGATGATGCGCGTGCGTTGATTGCCAAACATTCTAAATAATTACAATTGATTGGACGGGATTACTTTGTTGGTAGTCCCGTCTTTTTTTGAGGTTTCCTAATGACAGTTTTAATTGCTGGTGCTGGAATTGGTGGCTTGACGTTGGCTTTGTCGTGTCATCAAGTTGGCATTGATTTTCGTATATTTGAACAATCTGAAAAAATTGAACCCCTTGGTGTTGGTATCAATTTGCAACCCCATGCAGTGCGCGAGTTGTTTGAACTTGGCTTGCAAGATGAACTTGACGCGTTTGGTGTTAGAACGACCAATGTTGCTTATTATTCTAAAAAGGGTGGCAAAATTTGGAGTGAACCACGCGGTAAAAGCGCTGGTTACCAATGGCCTCAATACTCCGTCCATCGCGGTAAATTGCAGACGATGTTGCATAATGCTTTGATTAAGCGCACGCAACAAAACATTGTTGAAACAGGCTGCGCGTTGGTTGGGTTTGAGCAAGATGAAAATTTGGTGACTGTTCGTTTGAAGTCTCGTTCAGGCGATGTGATTGAAGATGCGCGCGGCGATGTTTTGATCGGTT
>JAMOMM010000158.1 GCA_027067085.1 Hyphomicrobiales bacterium | reverse complement strand
TGAAATGCTCGGACAATTGCACAAAATCATAGCCAGCGTCTTTATAGGCCGCGATGACTTTTTCGGGCGGCAAGGCACCGTCTGATAAAGTGGAATGGGTGTGGATGTTGCCGCGCCAAAACTGGCCCGCGCTTGAAAACGGGGCAAAGGAGATTGGTGCTGGCGAGGTTTGGCTATGGTCTGTCATTGGTCAAATCGCAAGTTGGTTTTTATCTTGCGATCATATGACGGAAAAACAGAATTTCTTATGCTTAAAAGCGACCAAATTCAGTTTGAAAAAGTCGCCTTAGGCAAGAAATTTAATAAGCCACGGCTTCTAAATGAAAGCCGCCCATCGCCATGAGCAAAGCTGAAGGGGTTTGGCGCAATTTCTCGGCCAAATCTTCTGCTTTAGACATGGGGACATAATGGGCTTCGTGCTCGTCAACAAACACGGCGTCACCGTTCTCAAAATCAGGTTGCCCAACAAAAGCAGCGATTTTGCCTTTGGTGGTTACTAATACGACACAGCCGGTTCCTTCAGATTGCAGGCGACGGTTGTGTTCACGCTCTTGGCGTGCCTTACTCAGGTCAATAACATTACTCATGAAACGTAGAATCGTTGATTCGTCTTAACAATGTCTTTATGCGGAGAATGTTTGTTTTAAAGTTTTGAGGTGGTCAAAGTCAAACCGCGTTGTTTTTTACCTGTGTGGCTGATATTACCGCGTGTTATCGAAATTTGATAATGGTGGCAATTGTGACGTATGTAGCGGTGATTTGGCAATTTCAATTACTTATCAGGTGCTAGCAAAACCGCGCGGCAGACGTTGGGTAGGCTGGCGAGAGTTTTGGGTTTACGGAGGCGCGGTTTGGGGCGCGGTAAGGGAATGCCGTCGACAAAGCGTACTGGTGGTTTTCTTTTTTTGCGTACCCATGGGGTGTCTGAGTACCAATGGGCTAATTCTGCGCCGCAACCTGTGCCATCTTTGGGGCGTGGTTCGTTTTGAGATTTACAACCTGAAACGCCTTTAGGGCAGCGCATTCTGATATGGAAATGATAATTGTGACCGTAATAGGCGCGGACTTTGCGAAGCCAAGCGCCGCGATTTGGCTGGCCGCGTGACCAGTCGCACAAGGCTTTTTTAATTGGAGGGTGGACGAAAATGCGTTGTACTTGCGCATAAGATGCGGCGCGGCGTATGAGGCGGTTATGCGCATTTGTCCAACGCTTTGGGTTAATGCGTTTGCGATCAAGCACCATCAATTTAGCACTGATTGAAGCACGTTCTCTGCGAGTCAATATGCGGTTGGGCATAGGGGTTAGCCAGATGTCGGCATCTAAACCCATTTGGTGGCTGGCGTGGCCCGTAAGCATTGGTCCGCCGCGCGGTTGTGAAAGGTCACCAACCAATAAACCGTTCCAACCGTCATTGGCTTTGGTTTTGATGGCTAAGTCTTTGAGCAGGGCGATAAGCTTTGGGTGGCCCCAATTGCGGTTGCGGCCAAGGCGCATGACTTGCCATGCTGGCCCTGTAATCGGCATCGCTTCTGCGCCCGCAACGCAACCTTTTGTGTAAAAACCAAAGGCTTGGGGTTGTAAGTTTGCTGGGCGTTTTTTAGCACCAAATAGTTTTTTTGCGGGGACGGTTACAAGAGGGTCTTTCAGGTTTGGATTTTGGTCCGCAGCTGTTGTTGAAAACCCTGTGAGCAAGAAAAACGAAATGGCTGCGATGCAAACGCTTTGCAACTTTGATTTGTTGAGGGACATCGCCGTTTTACCTTTATCTCAGTTACTTCTTGCGAAAGCTATCGAGGGAGACAACCGTTGAATCATCATTAGATGGTTTACTTGGTGTTGGATCAGGCAATTCTGGGTTCGGGTCTGGATTTGGGTCATCGTCTTCAGGTGATGTTTCGTTTTCGCTCGTGCTTTTCTCGCCAATATCGATTGATGTTAGCTGAGGGCTTTCGACATCTTTTTCTAAGGTGCTTTCTTGCCCAGCTACTTCGAACTGCAAGCCGAACTGAACCGATGGATCAAAGAAGCCTTTGACGGCTGCAAAAGGCACAACCAAACGTTCGGGTGTGTTGTCAAAAGATAATTCTACTTCGAAAAACTTGTCATAAACTTCGAGGTTCCAAAATTGATGCTGGAGGACAATAGTCATTTCATCATCATACTTAGAGCGTAGACGGTCTGATATTTTAACGCCGGGATGGTCAATTGATACGGCAATGAAAAAGTGATGCTCGCCCGGCAAGCCGCTTTCCTGAACATGTTTGAGCGCCAGTTTTACCACAGAACGCAGTGCGTTTTGAGCCAACATATCATAGCGCATTAAGTCTTCGGCCATGCCGTCTTCCCCGTAATTTTGGCGACGCTGTAAAGGCGACGCGAATCTTTAAAGCTTAATCATATACCTGTTTGGCTTTGATGTTAAATAGGGATGTTAAATAGCATATTAAAGACTGTTTATGACGGGATAAAGAGGCAAGAGGTTGTGGCTCCATCAGTCAAGATATGTTGTGACTGGTGGAGCCATATTGTTTTAAATCACTTTAATTGGCGCGCCATTGGGGACGCGGTTATATAAGTCGATGACATCTTGGTTTAGTAACCTGACACAGCCTGAGGAAACGGCTTTACCGATGGAGTAGGTTTCTGAGGTGCCGTGCAGACGGTATAATGTGTCTTTGTTGCCTTGGAAAATATATAAGGCACGCGCGCCAAGTGGATTGTCGAGACTTGGTGGCATACCGCCATTTTTGGCGCTGTATTTTTCAAGTTCGGGCTCTCGCTTAATCATCTCTGAAGGCGGTGTCCATGTGGGCCATTTCTTTTTCCATGCAATACGTCCACTGCCAGACCATTCAAAACCAGCGCGCCCCAAGCCAACCCCATAGCGCATGGCTTTGTTGTTTTTCTCGGTGAAATATAGGTAGAAGTTTTTGGTGTCAACGACGACTGTTCCGGGCGCTTGGCCTGTCGTGTTTTCGACCTGCTGGCGGTAA
>JAMOMM010000157.1 GCA_027067085.1 Hyphomicrobiales bacterium | reverse complement strand
TAAGCACATAGCCACCATCAACGCGCTTGGCACGGGTTTTCATCGAGGCGGGGTCAGAGCCTGAATCAGGTTCGGTCAAACCAAAACAACCAACAAACTCACCAGTGGCCAATTTGGGTAAATATTTTTGCTTTTGTTCCTCTGAGCCATAAGCTTCAATCGGATACATAACCAGCGAATTTTGCACTGAAAGCGCCGAACGATAACCAGAATCCACCCGCTCAATCTCGCGCGCGATGAGGCCATAAGCGGTGTAGCTTAAACCAGAACCGCCATATTTTTCATCAACCATTACGCCGAGCAAACCAAGTTCACCAGCTTCGGTCATAATCTCGCGATCAAATACTTCGTTGCGAAAACCGTTTAAAACGCGCGGCGCTAATTTGTCTTCACAAAACGCCCGCGCACTATCACGGATCATCCGCTCCTCTTGCGTCAACATGCTTTCAAGGTCGAGAGGGTCTTGCCAGTTAAATTCGGTACTCATTAAAAGGAACTCCTGAGGGAAAAGATTTAAGCGTACTGTGCCTGACTAAACTATAAATGCAACCCAAAAAATGGCGTTGGCCTATTCTTTAGACCAACGCCAAATGTATTTGGTGAAGTTAAGTTTTATGCAGCTGGTGTATAAACCCGTTCTTCAATCAGGCTTGAACCTTTAAGGCCGTGCCATGCTTTGGCAATCGCCAACACGCCTAAATCAGCAATGGGCTCAATAATGATAACGCTCATATAGGCAAGGCCAAATGTGCCAACGCTGACCAATGTTTCAGCGCCAAAGCCTTGGCCATAAAAGGCCCAAAACGCCACCCAAGCAACAATGCCACCTTGGTAAGTTGTTGAAAGCTTTAAGGCTTGCAAATAACCAAGGTCTTTATAGGCAGTGCCCGCAGGAATGATTTTCTTTGCCAACACACTCATTGCAAACAATGGTATAAGCAATGTCGTCACGTTAACACCGTATTGCGGTAAGTCGGTTGGGGCGAAAAATACACCTTGCAACAACAAGCCCGTTGCCAAACCAATGGCCGCAGGGCCAGCACCAAACAATAAGAATAATGTTGATCCCATAATCAAGTGAACTTCAGATACACCAACGGGGTGGTGGGGCAGAACTTGGAAATAGAAAAACATCGCAATGGTTGCCAGCACGCTGCGAATAGCCAACGCTGAGATGCCGCTTTTTTTGATTGTATCAAATGATAGTTTTGCCGCGTAGGTTATTGCACCTGCAGCGGTGGCATAACCTAACACCATTTTCGCGCCGTCAACGACACCTGGTTCAATATGCATTTTGTAGTCTCCTTTAGCGTAATAAATTTAAAAAGGAGGATTGGGAAGAAGATTTTTGGCTTTAATTTACAAGGCCTCTAATCATCAAGAACACCCCGTTCCAGCTTATGTTTAGTTTTGATGGCAGGTCTCCTGACTTGTGTATCAACATCATTCACCGCTAAGGGATAATTCCCAAACCTTCCCAGCCCCGAATTGGGTCGCCAGTGGTATAAAGCAGGTGATGATTTCACACTTACAGTTGCGGGGGCAGTCATGGATTAGGTTCACAAAAGAACCGCACCATATTCCCTATTATCTCCCATCAGCGAACCAACGAAAGAACCATCAAATAAAATTTTTAAATGCGCGGCGCGGCGGTGTCAATTGTTTGTTTGGGGAGTGGGGAAAGTTGTGCGTAGGGTGCAATGTATTGCACCGCATCGTTTTCACGCTATGATAATGTATGCCAAATTATCGACGCACATATATCGATGGCGGTTGCTGGTTTTTTACGGTCAATTTGCAAAACCGCAAGTCCAATTTGCTCATCGAGGAAATTTCAAAATTCAGACAAGCCTACGCGCAAACACAAACGCACCATCCCTTTCAAACAAATGCCATTGTAATTCTGCCCAATCACATCCATGCAATTTGGACGTTGCCCGAGGGTGATACAGATTATTCAATGCGTTGGCGGCGAATAAAGTCTATTTTCTCAAAGAGTTTGCCCAACGAGGAAATGCGAACGGACGTGCAAATCAAGCGTGGTGAGCGCGGCATTTGGCAACGCAGATTTTGGGAACATGCAATTCGCGACGAAAATGATTTTGAACGGCACGTTCATTATTGTTATGGCAATCCCGTGAAACATGAACTGGTTGAGAGCATCGCCGACTGGCCATATTCATCATATCACCGCGATGTTGCCGCTGGAGATTATCCGTCATCAGCGCCAGTTGTTTTGGATTCAAGTTTCGATTTTGGAGAGTGAGTTCACCATCGTGGCGCAATACATTGCGCCCTACAAGATTGTTGTAGGGTGTAATGCATTACACCTTTTACTAACCCACAACCTTCAACCCAAATGCAAATACGAACGCGCCTTCTTTGAGTTGTTCAAATCTGCCCGGCATGCCCGCGTGGCCAGCGTCCATGATGGTTTTTAGCAACAGCAAATTATTGTCGGTTTTCTTTTCGCGTAGGGTGGCGACCCATTTGGCAGGTTCCCAATAGGTGACGCGGGGATCGGTGAGGCCACCGACAGCTAAAATGTGCGGATATGCTTTGGCTTCGACATTATCAATCGGGGAATAAGACGCGATGTATTTATAATCGGCCTCGCTGGCAATTGGGTTGCCCCATTCAGGCCATTCTGGTGGGGTCAACGGCAGGGTGTCATCAAGCATGGTGGTGAGAACGTCAACAAATGGCACTTCACCAATTACAGCTTTAAACAGATCAGGGGCCATGTTGGCCACCGCGCCCATGAGCATACCGCCAGCACTACCGCCATTGGCGATGATGTTGCCTTTGGAAGTGTAACCTTGTTCAACCAAAAACTCACCCGCAGAGATGTAATCTTTAAAGGTGTTTTTCTTAAACTCACGCCGCCCCTTGGCGTACCACTGAAAACCTTTTTCTTTGCCGCCGCGAATGTGCGCGATAGCGTAAATAAAGCCACGATCAACCAATGAAAGCCGCGAAGTGGAAAAGCCAGAAGGCATCGCCATGCCA
>JAMOMM010000156.1 GCA_027067085.1 Hyphomicrobiales bacterium | reverse complement strand
TAGTTTTCATCGGCGAATAATACTTGGGGACTAACGCCAGCTTTTGCCGCAGCGCGAGCGTTGTGGGCTTCAATTTTACGGTCAATAAATTCTTCGGTGTCTTTACCTGGTAAACGCAGGCACAAGGCATCATTGTTGTGCTCAACGCGAAAAACCAGATTGGTCAGGCCGCCAAGGCGTTTGATGGGGATGGTGGCGGGGTTGGCCCCTTTGAAAAGTTCAAGGCCAGCAATGGCGTTGCGGGCTAGGGTTAGGGAATTATCTGTCATGTTTTTCTCTCCATAAGTTCACACCTTTGGTGCGCCCCCTCATTTGTCCACTTTGTGGACATCTTCTCCCACGTTGGGGAGAAGCGGGTTGTTTTTTAAGCTTTGAGCCTTTCCATTTTGGGGTCGTAAAGGGTGCGCGGGCCACGGGTTACTTTATAAGCTTTGCCGAAGGCTTCGATTTCGAAGTTAGTTTTTTTCGCGTGCTCGATTGGTAAATAACCAAAGCATATGGATTTACCCGTTGTATGGCCATAGCCAGTACTGGTGGTTACGCCAACAACTTGCCCGTCAAGCAATATTGCCTCGCTGCCAAGGAAAGGGGCAAAGCCATCTCGGTTGAATGAAACCAGTTGGCGGGTGTTGCCTTGTTGTTTGATTTTGGCCAAAGCGCCCTTGCCGATGAAATTTGGTTTGGCGGCGGCAACACAAAAACCAAGGCCTGCTTCATACGGGTTGTAATCAGGGGTGATGTCAGATGACCAATACAAATACCCTTTTTCAAGGCGCAGACTTTCGATGGCGCGATAACCAACATTGGTGATGCCGTGGGGTTTGCCTGCTTGCATAAGCTGATCGTAAATGTGGGCGGCGTATTCAACTGGAATATGAAGCTCCCAGCCAAGTTCGCCGACATAGCCAATGCGGGCAGCATAACCAGTGCCCATGCCAAGGGAAACTTCTTTGACTGAAAGAAACGGCAAGGCATTGTTTGTGACATCATCTTCGCTGATGGCTTGTAGAACATCGCGAGCTTTAGGGCCGCAAATGTTGATGACGGCGCGAGAATTGGTCACGTCCTTAAACACCACTGAGCCATCGGTGGGCATGTGGGACTTAATCCACTGGCCATCGCGCACAGCAAAGCCTGAACCTGTCACCACGTATAAATGATCCTTGGCAATGTGCATAATGGTCAGGTCAGCTTCTATCCCGCCTTGCTCATTACAAAATTGGGTGTAGGTACATTTTCCTGGTGTTTGGTCGATGATGTTGACCGCAAGGGTTTGTAAAAATTCGTAGGCACCGCTGCCGGTAATTTCAAATTTTGAGAAGGAACTTTGATCGATGATGGCAACGCGCTCACGTACGGCTTTACATTCTTTGCCAACCGTGTCGAACCAGCTTGGTTTGCCTTCAAAGCTGTAAACCTCTTGTGCGCCTTGCTCGAAATAGTTGGGGCGCTCCCAACCAGATTTTGAACCATAAACGGCGGCTTGGTTTTTTAAGGTTTCATATAAGGGACTGGTGCGGGCTGGGCGTGCGGCAGTTGGCTCTTGGCCCGGCCAATGGATTTTATAGTAGTTGGCGTAGGCTTCTATAGCGCGCTCTTCTAAAAACCGTGTGTTGGCATGGGTGGAGGAAAAACGCCTGATGTCGAGTGGCCATAGGTCCATGCCAGGATCGCCTTCAATCACCCAATTGGCCATGGCGAGACCCGCGCCGCCCGATGCCGCGATGCCAGCGGTAAAGCCGCAAGCGACATAAAAATTATCAAGCTCAGGGGCCAAGCCCATGATCGGCTCACCATCGGCTGAAACAGGGATAGGGCCGTTGATGACGGTTTGAATGCCTGTTTCATTTAGGATGGGAAGGCGGGTGGAACAAGGCAATGCAAAAAGCTCTAAGCGATCATAATTGGCTTCAAACAGTTCGCGGCCAAAGTTGTGTGGAGGTCGCCCGCCCCAGCAGCCTTTGGTGCCTTCCTCCCAACCACCGATTGCAAAGGAAGCAACATCGGGTTTGAGATAAAAATTATTATCTGGGTCGCGAAGGGTGGGCAGATTGGCATCAAACTCTAAGGTTTTTTCGGTAACGAAATATTGGTGTTGAACAACGCCAGCGGCAAGCGATACGCCCGCCATTTCGGCTATGGGCTTGGCCCACAAGCCCGCGCAGTTGATGAGGGTGTCGCAAGAGATGTTTCCAGTATTAGTGATAACGCCAACGGCGCGGCGGTTTTCGATGATGATGTCTTTAACGCCAGTGTTTTCAGAAATTTTTGCCCCATTTAGTTTTGCAGCTTTTGCTAAGCTTTGGGTCAGGGCATAGGGATCAATATAACCATCTGATGGAATGAACGCAGCACCAACAACGCCATCGGTAGTGATGAACGGAAATTTTTCTTGGGCTTCTTTGGCCGATAAAGAATGGCACTCAACGCCAAAGCTTTTGGCTTGTGTCATCGAGCGACGTATTTCGGACCAACGATCTTTGGAAGAAGCAAGGCGAAGAGAGCCGACCTTTTTCCAATCGGTGGCAAATCCGCTTTCGCGTTCTAGCCGATCAAACACGGCAACCGAGTCTTGCATCAAGCGGGTGAGGTTTTGTTTTGAACGCAATTGACCAACAAGGCCCGCAGCGTGCCATGTACTGCCCTCGGTAATGAGAGATTTTTCTAAAAGAAGCACATCCTTTTCACCCGCTTTTGCCAAATGATAGGCAACTGAACAGCCGATAGCGCCGCCGCCAATGATGATAATTTTTGCGTGTCTATCAGCTGTGAACGTCATGGTGTTACCTCAGCATTTGATGCGTTGCATTTGCGGATCATAAAGCGGTTTCATATGGACTGTTGCAGGGTAACGTTCGCATGCCACTTCCAGCTCATAAGTACCCCCATTGATGAACTCATTTGAAACACCATCGAGGTTTTTGATATAGCCATAGCCGATGGGTTTGCCGATGGTATAACCATAGCCACCGCTGGTCAGATAACCGACGGGCTTGCCGTTGCGCAAAATGGTTTCGCGGCC
>JAMOMM010000155.1 GCA_027067085.1 Hyphomicrobiales bacterium | reverse complement strand
TGAAAGCCGATAACGTCTATATCTGAATCGGTTAGATTGTTTTGTTGTAAAAATGATTCAACCGCACGGGCATGAGCCAACGTGATTTCAGTTTCGATCTGGCTTAGGTTGTCTGGGCGCTCATCGCGGTGTTTAATTTGCGTTGCAGTTTGCATAGCTTGGGTCAGATTTTGTCGCATATCAGCATCAAACTCAAAGGCCGCAGTGGGGCCAAATTCGACCATGTTTTGACCATCGGTTTTAATCAACGCAACATCGATGCCATCCATTGATGTGCCACTCATTAAGCCGATTGCTGTTAAAATCTTTGTCACTGGATAATCTCATGTTATAGCGTGCGAATAAGAATCTATTTTCATTAAAGAGTATACCATGTCGCAAAGCAAAACAGCGTATAAATCAGAATTCCTAAAGGTGCTTGATGAGCGCGGATTTATCCATCAATTGTCTGACCCGCAAGCGTTAGACAGCGTGGCGGCCGATGGCGTTATTTCTGCTTATATTGGTTTTGATTGCACAGCCCCAAGTTTACATGCGGGGTCTTTGGTGCCGATTATGATGCTCTATTGGTTGCAACAAACTGGCCACAAGCCCATCACGCTTATGGGTGGTGGCACAACGAAAGTTGGCGACCCTTCAGGTAAAGATGAAAGCCGCCTGTTACTTACCGAAGAAAAAATCCAAGAAAACATGGATGGCATTCAACAAGTTTTTTCTAAGTTTTTGAAATTTGGCGATGGCCCAACCGATGCCCAAATGGTCAATAATGCTGATTGGCTTGATAAACTAAATTACATCGAATTTTTGCGTGACTATGGTCCGCATTTCACCATTAACAGGATGATGAGCTTTGACTCGGTTAAACTGCGGCTGGATCGTGAACAACCGTTAACCTTCCTTGAGTTTAACTACATGATTTTGCAAGCCTATGATTTCTTAGAGCTCAACCGCCGCGCTGATTGCGTGTTGCAAATGGGTGGTTCTGACCAATGGGGCAATATCATCAATGGGATGGAACTTGGTCGGCGCGTGGACGGGGCAAAACTGCATGCCCTCACCTCTCCGCTGCTCACCACCTCATCAGGTGCCAAAATGGGCAAAACCGCTGGTGGTGCTGTTTGGCTTAATGGTGATATGCTTTCGCCATACGAATACTGGCAATACTGGCGCAATACTGAAGATGGTGATGTGGGTAAATTTCTCAAATTATTCACCACCTTGCCGATGGATGAAATTGCTAAGCTGGAAGCGCTCGAAGGTGCTGAAATTAATGATGCCAAAAAAGTGTTGGCCAATGAGGCAACCACCATGTTGCACGGACGTGATGCGGCTAATGCTGCACAAGAAACCGCGCAAAAAACCTTTGAACAGGGTGATATGGCACAAGGGTTGCCAACTATTGAGATTACCAATGCTGATTTGACCGATGGATTGGGCCTTTTACCTGCTATCGTCAAAGCAGGACTTGCCAATTCAAACGGAGAAGCACGCCGCCATGTGAAAGCTGGAGCGATTAAAATCAACGATAAGGTTTGCAATGATTTTCAATACTCAATCGGAACAAGCGATGTCACCAGTGATGATGTTATTAAGCTTTCGATGGGTAAGAAAAAGCACGTTTTATTAAAGCCTGTTGGCTGATTAAAAGGTGTTTTAAACCAAAGGTCTGCACTGTAATACACATCGCAATCTAAATCGTAATCTGCGCTGTATCTTTAATGTAGGTCTTCGGGGTTCTGGCGAGCCTTTTTTGTACCAGTTCCGTCCGAGCCAACGTTGCCACCGCCAAGGGTGAACAATTGGCGCAAAAAGCCTGGCGCAATGGCCGATACAGGATTGACCAAAAACTTAGGCTTACGGATAGTGCCGCGCAGGGCATAAGTTAAGGCAAATATGCCTTGGCCCTTACCACCAGTTAGGATTTGTCCCAGCACAGGTACACCACTAATGGCAGAGTTAAGGGCGTAAGCTGGAATAATCGTTCCGCCAATATCCATCGCACCATCGGATTTACGAATACGCCCGTTTGCAGACCCGCCAAGCTCGGTGCCTTGTATGAGTGCATCACCAATGCGAACAAAATGTTCATCAGTTGAAAATGGGATTTTGAGTTTTCGGAACTTTTGGTTGCCATTGTTTTTTTTGCGGCGCGGCCCTGACCGTTTACGTTTGCTTGAGGTTGTGTTGATTTTTTTAATCGTCGATTCATCAAGAACTGTGAAATGGCGTAAAATCAACAAACCCTTTTCAATTCCCGACTTATGTGATCCCGCTAAGTTTGCTTGCAGCGAAATTGAGCCGCCACTAATTTTCGAATAGAGGTTTGCCGCTCTTACTGCAGCACCAGCATCTCGCGATGTAAACTGCAAATTACGCCCACCCTTATTATTGGGGCCAATTTGCAGCGATAAAGGAGCCCCGCCAACGAACTTCCCGCGTAGATTTGCGTATGTAATGTGGCCTTTTGACGTTTTAATTTCGCCCCTAGCATTCTTTATTATTTCACCACGGTTGGCGATAATATTGGAAAATTTCAGTCGAATAACCGTCGGTAAATCATCTTGTTGTTGCCGTTTTGGCCGTTGCGTTGTTACTGAAAAGGCTTGGTTTATGAATGGACGAGCATCAAATATTTTGCCCTTTGCAACAATCAATAATTGACCTGCCGAGCGCGTTGCAACCAAAGACATATCTCTGGTTTTATCTAATCTGAATTTCGAGAACTCTGCGCGTTGGAATTTGCTATTCTTGTCAATGACCAAATTCCCGACGATACTCATTCCACCGCCAGTTACTTTTAAATTAGTAATTTTCCTGACTTTTTTATGAACAGTGAAATTAAAAGTTGCTTTGGTTTTTTTGCCCGCAGGGTGCACCCAGTTCAATTCCTCAAGGACAAGAATTGCTTTAGATAAATCAGCCTCAACTAACGTATTCTCAATGTCATTGCCTCGCAATATGGAGGTCATTTTCAAACCGACACGACCGCGAACAAAGCGAGATAGATCGACCCCTAATTCTTTTCTTTTGT
>JAMOMM010000154.1 GCA_027067085.1 Hyphomicrobiales bacterium | reverse complement strand
AAATTGATACTGACTTTAAGAATGATGGGCTTGAAAACAAGCGCATTGTTCTTGGGCGTGTTAATGGTGTTCATGGCATAAATGGCACGGTGATTTTGCGAAGCTTTACCCAAGACCCATTGGCAATTGGCGATTATGGCCCATTGTTTTTGGGCGACGGTGATGCCCTGATCGAAATTGAACATATATCACCCCACAAGAGTGATTTTCTGGTTCGATTTTTCGGTATTGAAGGGCGCGAAGCTGCGGAAAAGCTGAAAGGTGTTGAACTAAGCGTTGATAAAAGCGTTTTGCCGCAAAATGATGATGAAGACGGATTTTACTTTGCTGATTTGATTGGCTTGCGGGTTTTGCAAGATGGCAAAGAGGTTGGTAAAGTCGTTGATGTTGTTAACTTTGGTGCAGGTGATCTGGTTGATATTGAGTTTGAAGGGCGCAAAAAAAGCGAACTGATAGCTTTTAATGAAGCCAGTGTGCCGGTGGTAGATGTTGCGGCAGGGTTCATTGAAGTTTGCCCGCCAGACTGGATGTTTGAAGAAAAACAAGCAGATAAAGATAAGGCAAAGGGAAAATGAGCTTTGCGGCTGATATTCTAACGCTTTATCCTGAAATGTTTCCGGCATCTTTAGGGTTGTCAATTGCTGGTCGCGCGCTTGAGCGTGGTGATTGGTCTTTGGATACTCATCAAATTCGCGACTTTGCTGTCGATAAGCATCGTACGGTTGATGATAGTCCTGCAGGTGGTGGCCCAGGCATGGTGCTTAAAGCAGATGTGCTGGGTGCTGCGATTGATAGCCTAAGCGGTGATGATGATAATCGGCCACGATTGTTGATGTCCCCGCGCGGTAAACCTTTAGATCAGGCGATGGTGCGTGAGTTTGCTGCTGGGTCTGGTGTGGTTATTGTTTGTGGGCGCTTTGAGGGCGTTGATGAACGGGTGATCCAAGCGCGAGGCCTGCAAGAGGTTAGCGTTGGGGACTATGTTCTTTCAGGTGGTGAGCCTGGCGCGATCATTTTGCTTGATGCTGTTGTGCGATTGTTGCCGGGCGTTATGGGGTCTGATCTTTCAGAACTTGATGAGAGTTTTGAAAATGGGCTTTTAGAGCATCCTCAATATACCAAACCACGTATGTGGGAGGGCTTGGAAATTCCGCCAATCTTACTTTCTGGCAATCATGGTGCGGTTGAGAAATGGCGCCATGAAAAAGCATTAGAGGTAACGAAGGCCAAACGGCCCGACTTATTTGAGAAGTTTAATAATTAGAGCGTTTACTGTGTGACAATTTTTTGTGCAGTGAATGGAATGAAAACAAAGACAATAGTTGCAATTTTTGCCAGATCAGGTAAAAGACGCGCAAAGATTTTTTCCAAGGAAATAAGATAATGAATATTATTGGCCAATTGGAAGCTGAACAAGCTGCCAAAATTAACGCCCAACGCGAACTTCCAGAATTTGCACCAGGTGATACTATTATTGTTGCTGTGCGTATTCGTGAAGGTGATCGTTCACGTATTCAGAACTATGAAGGCGTTGTGATTGCGCGTTCTGGTGGCGGTGTCCATGAAAACTTTACTGTACGCAAAATGTCATACGGTGAAGGTGTGGAACGTGTATTCCCACTTTATTCGCCTTTGGTTGAAGGTATTACAGTTCTTCGTCGCGGTAAGGTACGTCGTGCGAAACTTTATTATTTGCGTGGCCTTACAGGCAAACGTGCTCGTATTGCTGAAAAGCAACGCTCAAAAGTTAAAAAAGAAAACGCTAAAGTGACTGCGGAAACAACAAGTGAAATTTCAGTTGATGATATTTCGTTGATTTCTGGTGTTGGTGATGTGCTTGCAAAAAAATTGGCTGGCGAAGGCATTAAATCATTTAAACAAATCGCTGACTGGTCAGCTGATGATGTTGCTGATTATGATGCAAAGCTAGACCTTAAAGGCCGCATCGAACGTGAAGAGTGGATTGAGCAAGCTAAAGAACTAATGGCTGGCAAAGCACCACGCGCTAAGGTTGATCAAAAAGCAGCTGAAAAAGCTGACAAGTAAAACTATTTAGCGGCAGGTCTTTGACTAGTCGTTTGAGTTTGAAGAAAATTTAAAAGGGCCAGATTCGTTTCTGGCCCTTTTGTCGTTTAAGATTTTGTTATTTGAAACTGTTTAAGAGATCGCGCGGCTTTTGGCACAGTGTTTGTGCGCCAGCTTCTTTCAACTCTAAGATATCACCGTAACCATAAAGAACGCCAATTGAAGCAAGCTTATTGTTGTGAGCGCCAATAATGTCGAACTTTCGATCACCAATCATGGTGGTTTGGCTGCGGTCTAATTGGTTGAATTTTATGATGTGAGCCAAGAGTTCGGTTTTATCACCATTGGTGCCATCAAGTTCTGAACCGTGTACCTTGGTGAAAAAATTACTTAGGCCGAAATGATCGATAATTTTTGCGGCAAAAATACGCGGCTTACTGGTCGCGACAAATAGCTTATGACCGCTTTCTTGCAGGGTTTGAAGAATTTGAGGAATGTCGTCATATACCTCATTTTCATATAGTCCGATGGTGCTGAAGCGCTCTCGATAAAATTTCAGCGCTTTTTGTGCGTCGTTTTTGTTGCTGAGCATCTGTTCAAAACTAGTAAGCAGGGGTGGGCCGATCATCCATGTTAAGTCATCATCATTTGTGGGGGTATCATGGCCTAATTTTTCCAATGCGTAGCGTACGCAATGGGTGATGCCAATTTTGGGATCGCTTAATGTGCCATCAAGATCAAAAAGAATATTGGCCATTAGAGTCTCGCCATTGTTATCATTGCACAATAACTATCTAACGATTTGAAACACCACGCCAGAGATAATTGCGCCTGAAATGCCAAGGCTTAGATAAACTGCAAAAACGCGCGGTTTTACTAAAGACCAAACGGCGGCCATGGCGGGGATGGAACTTACTGCACCTGCCACCATAAAGGCCATTGCTGCGCCATCGCTCATGCCTTGTTTGAGCAGTCCTGCTAAAAGTGGGGGCGCAACGTAAGAGTTGAGGT
>JAMOMM010000153.1 GCA_027067085.1 Hyphomicrobiales bacterium | reverse complement strand
TGAACACTGGCACCTCGGTCGTTTTAGACTTTCAAGCCAACACGGTCCAAGCACGCAGTTGGGTGCACTCCATTCTTGAGCAAACAACGGCCTTGCATAAACTGCACGTCTTAGACACCCCAGATGACGTTTGCCTTTCAAGGTTGCGACAGCGAAATGCAGCTGGCAATCACCAATTTACCCCAACACAAGAACAGTTTCATCAACTTTCCAAACATTTCCAGATGCCAGAAAGCCATGAAGGGTTCGACATCGTCGTCCATAATCCCTAACTATTTGTCCTGAAATATTTGTTTAGCAAGAGCAGCTATTTTTATGCCCTGCGTTGTTTCCAAAACTCGAAATAGCATTTTGAGAAACACCATGATGCGCGGCGAAAGGGTTTCGCGAGTTGGATAAACCAAATACAAATCCATTTCAGGAATACGCCATTGTGGTAGAACCTCTTCCAGCTTGCCAGATTGTATTTCCTCGGCCACTAAAAATTGCGGTGTTCTGGCATACCCCAAATTTCCAAAAAGCGCCCGAAACATAAGGTCTGGAAGTTGCGCGGTCAGGCCCGTTTTAATCGGCACCTGTATCATTTCATCTCCAGATGATAAAAGCGTGGCGATCTTATTATCATCATGGCGAAATTGTATGTATTCAAGATTAATCAGGTCTTCAGGTTTTTGGGGCCGCCCGTGGCTCTCAAGATAGGCCGGCGTTGCCACATGCATCATAGTCAGGGTGGCAATTTTCCGTACGATCCCATCACCACCGCCAATTTTTCCCGCCCTAATCGCTAAATCAATGCCCTCAGTTGCCAAGTTCAAAATTCGATCATCAGCTCTCAGCACTATATTCAATTCGGGGTGCTGCTCGGCCAATTGCATAATAACATTGCCCAACAAATGCTGCGCAACACTAATCGTCGCCGTGACAGTAAGTTTACCAGCGACATTTCCCACCAAAGTATCCAAGGAAACCTGAAGCGCGTCCTTTTCCTCAAGAATAATCAAGGCGTGTTTATACATCACCTCACCTGAAGGTGTCATCCGCACGCCAGCACGCTCACGATGTAGCAATTGAGTTCCATAAAAAGCCTCAAGCGCTGATATTTGCTGGCTAATGGCAGGTTGGCTCATCTTGCGTTGCCGTGCTGCGCCAGAAAGCGAACCCGTTTGTACCGCACAGACATAACTTTCAAAAGCACCCATCGTATCCATAAGAAACTCTTATATCAATAATCACAATATATTGGATTTATTATAAGCATAACCTGTGGGTATATTCAATGCAGTTCAACTCAACACAGGAAATAACATTATGGAATTTACCAAACGCCGCTTCTTAAAGGGCCTGATTGCAGCGCCCGTACTTGCTGGCCCTGTTCTGGCCGCCCCTGCATTGTTAATGTCTCAATCAGAAAAAGCTTTCGCCCAAGCCCCAAAAGCCAAAACATACAATGACACCCCCGGCTTTTACCATTATCGGGTCGGAGATTTCAAAATCACCGCCCTGCTTGATGGCTATTTTGAAATGCCAACCAATTTCATCAAGGGATATGATGAAAAAGCAGCAAAAGCATCAACCAAACAAAGCTATCGCCGTTTTACCACGGGATCAGTATCAGTGCCCGTCAACGCCTATGTTATAAACACAGGCAAAGAGTTGATTTTACTTGGTGGTGGCACGCCAAAATTTATGGGTGCAACGCTGGGCCAACTACCTGCAAATATGGCAGCAGCTGGCATCAACCCTGACGATATTACCAAAGTTATGCTAACCCACACCCACCCTGACCACGTTGCGGCATTCACAACGAAAAATGGCAGCAAGGCGTTTAAAAATGCAAAATTGATATTATCAGAAACTGAATGGAATTTTATTCACAACGACAAAGTACGAGATGCATCGCCTAAAGATTTTAAAAGCATGATTGATTACGCCCGAGCAGCGCTGGCACCCTATAAAGCCGATCGGCAAACCTTTAAAGGTGCAACAGAACTGTTTGCGGGCATTACCTCTTCCCCGCTTCCAGGTCACACACCGGGCCATACGGGCTATGAGCTTAATTCAAAGGGTGAAAAATTATTCTTCTGGGGCGATGTAACCCATTTCTCAACCTTGCAATTTGCCAACCCCGATTGGAAAGTCATTTTTGATGCCGATCCCGAATTGGCTAAAAAAACCAGACACGCAATCTTTGAGCGCGCCAGTGCCGAAAGACTAGCCATTGCTGGTGCTCACGTTGATTTCCCGGGCATCGGATATGTCGAAAAGTCAGGCAACGCCTACCGCTACATCCCCGCTCCTTGGATGCCAGCATAAAACACAAGCCAGCCCATGCGATCAGCCAACAGCCCATCGCATGGGCAATCACATAGGGTGTTATTCGTTACGCCAAAAACCTTCAAATTTTCAAGATTTCCCAAGCCGCTGATCTGAACGCAAGACATAGATATAGCCAATGGTAAAGCTGATCTCGGCAGCAATGGCAAGCCAAATGCCTACGCCCACATAGCCTCTAAAATATTCATAAGCACCCAACATTGCCAACCCGCCCATGGCAACAACAAGGCCCCATGATATGGCCGAACGCGCGTTTAAGTCTTGTGTATTTCGGCTTAAATAAAGCAAGGTCGCGAAACCAAAAAACAGCATACCTGCCCGTTTCGCCAAAAAATCACCGACTGCATCACCCGTAAGGCTAAAGATGAAATAGATCAAGTCAGGCAAAAATATCAGCACCACACCAAGAATTGCACACACAACCGATGCCGCCAGATTGATAAAACGAAACGTCATAACCCACCTCCCTAATTTCAAACCTAGATTCAAGCTTAGTGTACGACCAAAGAAACCCCGATCAATGCGCCCAACATATAGCTCCAAGTAGGGTGCAATCCATAGCACCAGAGACGCACCCCCCTAAAACACCACAACCGAACGAATACTCTCACCCGCGTGCATCAAGTCAAATGCCTTATTGATGTCTTCCAGTTTCAGCGTGTGGGTAATCATCGGGTCGATGTCGATTTTGCCGTCCATGTACCAGTCGACGATTTTGGG
>JAMOMM010000152.1 GCA_027067085.1 Hyphomicrobiales bacterium | reverse complement strand
ACCAGCGCCCTTCTCAGCAAAAATTACTTTACCGTTTTTAATTGAAAAAAGCGCATTGTGGCGACGTGCCAAATTTTCAAGGATATGAATGTCAGAAGCATCGTTTTGGCCAAACCAAGGATATTCATAGTCGCCAACAGCATCAGCGACATTTGCAGACAACCCATGATCTGCTGCTATTTCTTTTACAATGTCTTTTACTTTGGTAGAGTCCCAATGCCGCTCTTTATGTTCCTTCATCTTAGAGCGAAAATCAGCCGCTTTGCCTGTAATACGAAGGCTGTACGGCAAACATGTACCATCAACTGGCTCAACTTTAAAACGTCCCATAAAGGCCACGCCTCGGTCCGTATACCCCAAATTACAAATAATCTCGTCGCCCTTTTCCGGCAACACAGCCTGCGGGTTTCCATCATTAAGCGCAATATCAATTGTATCGCTTGATACGCCCTCATTATCCGTGACCGAAACAGATTTTAGACGACTCATGAAAACACTAGAAACTTGCCTTCCACCAATTGAAAGTTCACAAACTGGATGGCTCATGCAATCACGTCCGCTTCATAATCCCATAGAGACACAACGTTTATCTTAGCTTTTTCGGCAGGCAAGTCTGGCAAAGTGATAACAACCCCTGCCGGGTAAACAGAGCCTAAAGCGGCTAGTTCTCGGTTAGCGTCAAGAACCTTTTCAACAAACGGTGTTTCATTGCCGTAATGGGCAAAGCAAATAGCATCCAGCATATCGCCATCGGCGGTTTTGTACTCAGTTCCAGCCATTTAAAATAACCCAATCAAGACAGACAGAGCATTGCCCACTTGCCCATCGTATCGTTTCATTACAATTGAATAAGCGTCCTTACGTGGACGGCCAAGGTGGTCAATGAAACTTTGTTCTTCAGTGACAGATTGAACGGCCATGTTCCCAAGAATGTTACCACCAAGACTGACCATCATAAGTGGAATACCTGCAACAGCAGCCCCACGAATGCCTTTCAACGATCCCAAACCACCAAAGGACTCGTCAAAGATAACACCTTTGATGGTCACTTCCTCATGCCCTGGCCCTAGCCATTGTTGTGCATCATAGGCACCCGCTAGTTTGATTTGTGACCACTCGGTGTTTAGCTTGCTTGAAATACCATCAAAGCCAAATCCATGACCTTCAAATGCATACGGCCCAAGCGCCATTGGTGTCGGGCCAGCCATTATTCGACTCCATCTGAAAAAGCGCCGCTAGAAGATTGTCCAAAGCTTGAATTAAAATAGCTATTCAGTCCTTGTAGCTCTTTTTTTAAAGTATTTAATTTGGCTCTAGCTGGCTCAATATTAAAATCAATAACTGAGGTTACAGGCTGTTCTACTTTGGCTTTTTCAGCTTGTATCTCTTTCAGGCGTTGTAAGGTTGCTTGCCCGCCGTTGGTTCTGTGGTGGCCGCTAGCTTCATCTTTAGCGCGGCTAGCTGCAGGTGAAGAATAGAAGGAACTGCGACCATAGTTATTTTTTCGAGATAAAACAGCCGCTTTTCTGTTCTCTACATCACCACGTCGCGCAGCTTTTATTTTAGCCATCGCCGCCGCATGGGCTGGGTTTTTGGCATCTTGTTTTTCAGCAAACTCTGCCCACCACTTGCTGGCAGGGTTATCTGTTAAGTCTTTAACAGCCTTTATCATCCGCGCAACTTGATCTGCAAAATGCTTGACAGCGTCGCCAGCTGCCTGAAATTTCATGAAAGTTTTAGCAAGGTTATCAGCACCTTTTTCAACATCTTTGGTTGTTGTGAATGCTTTTAATAAAGCTTCAAGCGGTCCAATATCTCCTTTAAAACCTAACCCTTTCCAAAACCCTTGCATCGCTTCCCCAATATGGTCAAAAACGGTAACTCGTGTCTCTAACGTGGCTAACCAGTCGCCGATTTTCTTTGCTGCATCGCCGAGCGGTTTTGCTATTTTGCTACCGAACTCGATACCAAGAGCCGCAAAGTTGTTCCTCATCATTTTGATTTTGTTGAGGGGCGTATCCATCTTATTGATGAATTCAGCATCGACACTGCCTTTTATTTCAATAGGATCCCTAACCAAGTTTAATGCTTTTTCGAGCATTTCAGGGTTTTTGAATAACTTTACAAAATCGTCTGAGAAATCCTTACCAAACAAACTAATGAGAGACTTTATGCCCTTAGGACTTTTTTGCATCAATTTGAAAAGTTGAACCATCGCTGCAGGGCCATCTTTACCTTGAAGTTTTTTCCAAGCCTTAAATGACAAACCGATCTGTTTAAAAGCCTTCTCAACTTTTGGGCCGCCGTTGGCCATATTTGCTGAGAATGAGTTTAAGCCACGCGCCGCTGTCTCCGATTTAATACCAGATGCGATCAGCGATGCTCCAATTGCAGACAATTGACGCGGCAATAGGTTCAAGATTACGGCGGCTCCAGCCGCGCGGTTGGTAAAGTCCAGAATTTCGGAACCTTTGGCTGCCATTTTGTTTGATAGTACGTTAGCAGCATCACCAACCCTCTTCATGCCCTCCATATCGAGTTTGTACACATTCTTGAGTTTAGCAAAAATGCTACCTACCTCTCGTGAATTCATGTCAAATGCAATGCCCGCACGGTCTGCAAATTTCGTAAACTCAAGGAGGTTCTTTTTAGCAATACCAGCTTGTCCAGCTTCCGCTAATATATTGGTCAAAGACGACGCATTTGTTGGTGTGGCTTTTGATAAATTTAACAACCCCTTACGTAGTTTTTCTAATTGATAAGGAGAGCCATCAACAACTTTACGAACTTCGGAAAATGACTCAGAAAAGTTCATCGATGCGCCAACAGTGCCATCATATGCCTTTTTAACAGCATACAACCCACCAACCATTGCTGCTGCTCGACCAGCAAAACCCGCAAACATACCCGCGCCAAAACCCCGTCCACGTCTGTTCATTCTATTCATGCGGTTCATGGTGCCATTGATGCGGCGCGCAGGTCCGCTAACCCTGTCCACCAAAGACAGGATCAATCGTGATGATAGATTTGCCATTATTTTTCAGCCATTTGTTTGAA
>JAMOMM010000151.1 GCA_027067085.1 Hyphomicrobiales bacterium | reverse complement strand
TATGGGTGTTCAAACGGTTTCTGGATTGAGGCGGGTAATGGCATTTTTCCGAGGATTAAATCGGCCGCCTTTTCAGCGACCATCATGGATGGCCCGTTGAGATTACCATTGGTGACTTGCGGGAAAATTGACGAATCCACAACGCGTAATGCCTCTAAGCCGAGGACTTTACACTCATTGTTTACGACTGCTTTAGCGTCATTCTCATCGCCCATAAAACAGGTGCTGCACGGGTGGAAAGCGCTCGAAGCGTGTTTGCGAATGAAGTCGTCGAGCTGGTCATCGGTTTCAACTCTATGGCCCGGCAATAATTCTTCCAATGTGTATGGCTTCATCGCCTTTTGGGCAAAAACTTCGCGGGTCAAGCGAATGGCGCGTCGAAAATTAATCCAGTCTTGTTCGTGTGACATATAGTGAAAAGCAATTTGTGGAGCGTCATAGGCATCGCCTGACATAACCGAGACTTGGCCGCGCGACATTGATCGGTTTGGCCCAACGTGCACTTGCATGCCATCGCCCTTAGCGGCCGATTTACCATCATAGCTAATTGCGCCTGGTAGAAAATGGAATTGTATATCGGGGTATTCAACGCCTTTGGATGAACGAATGAAGGCGCAGCTCTCAAAATGGTTGGTGGCACCGAGGCCTGTTTTAAACCCAAGCCATTCAAGACCAATGCGACCCATGGAGAATAAATTTAGAACGCCATTTAGCGTGATTGGTTGAGAAACCGCGTATTGCACATAAAGTTCTAAATGGTCTTGCAGGTTTTTGCCAACGCCCGTTAAATTGAGCTTGGGCTCAATACCAACGGTACGCAATTGGCTGGCATCGCCAATGCCAGAGCGTTGCAAAATGGTGGGTGATCCAAACGCGCCCGCTGATAAAATAACTTCTTTACGGGCGTGGACAATTTTAGTTTGGCTGCCGCCATGATATTCAACGCCGATGGCGCGGATACCATCGAACAATACTTTTTTGACCAATGCGCCTGTTCTGACATTAAGGTTTTTGCGATGGCGAATGGGATATAAATAGGCGTTGGATGATGACCAGCGCCGCCCTTTCCACACGGTCATTTCCATTTGACCAAAACCTTCTTGGCGCTCGCCATTATAGTCTGTCGTGTGAACATACCCTGCCTCAACACCAGCCTGAATGAAGGCTTTGTATAACGGGTTTTTTTGATTGCCACGGGTGATGTGCAAAGGCCCATCTGTGCCACGCCAGCCCTTTTGTCCATTATGGGCATTTTCCATGCGCTTAAAGTAAGGTAGGCAATCTTTAAAGGCCCAACCCTTTGCGCCCAGTTCTTCCCATTTATCAAAATCTTTGGCGTGGCCGCGTACGTATACCATGCCATTGATCGAGGACGATCCGCCCAGCACTTTACCGCGCGGCGCATCAAGCGTGCGCCCGCCAAGGTGTTGTTCCGGGATGGTTTCATAGCCCCAATTATAACGGTCCATGGCCATGGGATATGATAGAGCCGAGGGCATTTGGATGAATGGGCCAATGTCAGTGCCGCCATATTCTAATAGCAGCACGGTTGTTTTTTTGTCGGCGGTGAGGCGATTGGCCAGCACGCAACCAGCTGATCCTGCACCAACAATGATATAATCAAAGGCCTCAGACATATTGGCCACCTTTGGTTAGTGCTGATTGAACAAAGTCAGATACGATTGTTTTGGGTGAGGTCGTTTTATATAGTGACGGGTTCAACGCGCCACGCAGGTATAAGCCATCGATTAAGGCGGAAATAGCTTCAGCCAATTGGACATGGTTGGCGGATGGCGAAATTTGTTTGAGATTGTAAATTAAGTTTGAGCGCAAACGGTGATGGTAAAGCGTTAGAATGCGGGTGAGGTTTTTTGATTGCGGCGCCGAGGCATACAGTGCCAACCATGCAGTGGTAACTTTAGGTGAGAATTGTTCGGGCGCAAATGAAGCATCGATGATGGCGCTGATACGTTCGTGTGGGGTGTGAGCCTTCGTTAATCGAGCAACGGCCTGCGACCTCAAGTTTTTGAGCATGAGGCGCATGGATTCAAATAATAGCTCGTCTTTGTCGGCAAAATAATGATGGACGATACCAGGGGAGACACCAGCCTTTTTTGCGATGCGGGTGACGGTGGCATCGGCTAAACCAAATTCATGGATTGAAGTGATGGTGGCATCAACCAGTTGACGTCGGCGTACTGGCCCCATTCCTAATTTCGGCATTTTTTCATCTTTTTAAAATTGGGATACTCTTGTTTAATCGGTTTTTAATTGGTTGACCAACCAAAAATCGGCTAGCCAACTTTGATTTCTCGACACTAAGTGATTTTGTGTTGCTTTAAGTGGAGTTTTCTATTGACGAACTATGTAATTTTTGGCTCTTAGAAGTTAGAAATGATTTTATTGTTACCGTGCGAAAGCACTTTGAAAAGAAAGTTACGCAAATGCCACAAAATGCAAATTTTGGTTTTCCGACACAGATTAAATTTGGCGCAGGTCGAATTGCTGAATTAGGAGGGCTTTGTAAGGAAGCTGGTATTAAGCGTCCATTATTGGTGACAGACCCTGGTTTGGCTGGCATGGACATGGTGAAAAATATTGTCGCGAGTTTAGAAACCGATGGTCTTGCCATTGCGGTATTTTCTGACATTAAGCCAAATCCAATTGAGGAAAATATCATTGATGGCGTTAAAGCATTCAAAGCTGGTGGTCATGATGGTGTCATTGCTTTTGGCGGCGGTTCTGGCTTAGACGCTGGTAAAGTGATTGCGTTTTATCAAGGCCAAACACGCCCGTTATTTGATTATGAAGATGTAGGCGACTGGTGGTCGCGGGCCGATCCAAAAGGCATTGCGCCAAATATCGCGGTTCCAACAACGGCGGGAACAGGTTCAGAAGTCGGTCGTGCAGGTCTTGTGACCGATAGTGTTACGCACGCTAAAAAAATTATTTTTCATCCACTGATGTTGCCGACCTTTGCCATTCTTGACCCTGAATTGACCGTTGGTTTGCCAGCAGGTTTAACAGCAGCAACGGGCATTGATGCGCTGTCTCATAACTTAG
>JAMOMM010000150.1 GCA_027067085.1 Hyphomicrobiales bacterium | reverse complement strand
CGCTCAATTAAAGCCGATGATTGGCTATTATACGCACAAGACTCTCCTTCTGCATCTGGGGCGCTTGGATTTAACCGCGGCAGCATATTTACCAAAGAAGGTTTATTGGTTGCTTCTGTGACCCAAGAAGGTCTTGTTCGCAAGAAACGCTCTGATTAAAAATTAGCCATCAAACAATAGATGCCTAGTTTTTAGACAAACTACAAATTTATTCGCCTCGAAACATAATTAAAAATTCATTAAAATCAACAAGTTATCAATTAGCTTGAAACTGGCACGAGTCTTGTAAAGGAGTCTGCGATGTATCTGCTGCATTTTGTGGTGGAATGACTTCGGGAGACTCAAATGAAATACATCATCGCAATTATCAAGCCACACCGGCTAGACGAAGTGCGTTCTGCGCTATCTGATGCTGGAATTGAGGGAATTACAGTAACAGAAGTAAAAGGCCATGGCCGTCAAAAAGGTCATTCGGAAGTTTACCGCGGCGCTGAATACCAAGTAAATTTCTTGCCAAAAACCAAAATCGAGGTTGCTGTTGATAGCGCCTTGGTTGACGCGGCCGTTGAAGCCATCACCACCGCAGCAAAAACCGACAAAATCGGTGACGGTAAAGTTTTCGTTTTACCGCTCGAAGCTGCCACGCGCATTCGTACTGGTGAAACTGGCAAAGACGCTGTTTAAAGCTTGATCCTAACAGGAAAAATTATGAGACATTTATCAAAATATACATTGCCGGTCACCATTGGTGCACTCGGCCTTATTGCTAGCATTTCACCTGCACTTGCAGATGAGACAGCAAAAGCAACCATGACTATGGATGCTAAATATGTGTTCAACACATTACTATTCTTAATCGGCGGCTTTTTGGTCATGTGGATGGCCGCTGGCTTTACCATGCTTGAAGCAGGTTTAGTGCGTTCTAAGAACGTTTCTATGCAATGTACCAAAAATATCGCACTTTACGCCATCGCTGGAATGATGTTCTGGATTACTGGTTATAACTTAATGTACACTGGTGTCGATGGTGGCTTCTTAGGTTCTTTTGGGCCAATGCAATTCCCAGACCCTGCTAAAGACACAGCCAATGAATACTCTGCTTATTCTGATTGGTTCTTTCAAATGGTATTCTGCGCAACCACAGCATCAATCGTTTCAGGCACTTTAGCCGAACGCATTAAAATTTGGCCGTTCCTCATCTTTACCGCCCTTTTAACTGGTTTCATTTATCCAATCACTGGTTCTTGGGAATGGGGCACTGGCTGGCTTGATAAAATGGGCTTTTCTGATTTTGCTGGTTCTACCCTTGTTCACTCTGTTGGTGGTTGGGCTGCTCTTTCAGGCGCAATTATTCTTGGCGCCCGCATTGGCAAATATGGCAAAGATGGCCGCGTAAACCCAATTCCAGGTTCAAACATGGCTTTGGCTACATTGGGCACATTCATCCTTTGGCTCGGTTGGTTTGGCTTTAACGGCGCATCACAACTTGCCATGGGCACAATTTCTGATGCAGCTTCAGTTGCCAAGATTTTTGTGAACACAAACATGGCAGCAGCAGCTGGTGTTATTGTAGCAATCACGATGACCCAAGTTATGTACAAAAAAATCGACGTCACCATGGCATTAAACGGTGCATTGGCTGGCTTGGTTTCAATCACCGCAGAACCTCTAATGCCATCAGTTCTTCAATCAATCATTATTGGTGGTGTCGGCGGCGCGATTGTTGTCTTTGCAGTACCTATGCTTGATAAATTGAAAATTGATGATGTTGTTGGTGCGATCCCTGTTCACTTGTTAGCAGGTATCTGGGGAACAATCATCGTTCCATTGTCAAACTCTGATGCTTCTTATTCTGTGCAAGCTATTGGTATTGTTGCAATTGGTGCCTTTGTCTTCATCACAAGTTCAATCATCTGGTTTGCTTTAAAAGCAACAATTGGTATTCGTCCAACAGAAGAAGAAGAACGCCTAGGTATGGATGTTGTTGAGATCGGTGTCGAAGCCTATCCAGAATTCACCAAAAGCTAAGTCTATTCTTTAAATAGCGACAACAATTTAAACCTGCAAACTAAACGTTTGCAGGTTTTTTTGCGTTCTTACTCACAAACTATGAGGTACTCGCCAATATCCAATAAGTTAACGCTCCATTAACTACAAATATCGCAATATTGACTATTCGCGAGATCAATATTTCAGCGAACGGGAACCGGGCACGTATAGGCAAGAACAACAGGTATTAAAATGAGTCAATCACAACCATTAGGCACCGATGAAGGCACTGTCCCTCAATCAGTTCGCATGTTTTTCAAAAACCGACTGTTAGAACTGGCTGGTTTTATACTTTTAGTCGTGATTGGCACCTTAACGTTAGCCCTTGCAACATGGTCTCTAACCGACCCATCTTGGAACAATGCAATAAACGGAACACCTAAAAACTGGTTGGGCTTTCCAGGCGCCGTTGCTTCTGACCAACTCATCCAAACATTTGGCCTTTCTGTTCTATTACTCATTGCCATCCCAATAATCTGGGCCGTAAACCTTTTTAGCCACCAAATCACAGCAAAACCAATTAAGCGCGGTTTATTTTACCTGCTCGCCATCATCTTGGCTGCCTCCACCCTTTCATTGCTACCAAGCCCAAGTTCATGGGCCCTTGGCTCTGGCATGGGCGGTTCAGTTGGTGATTCAATTTCAAAAATTCTTGTTGCCATTTTATCCATTGCCCTCAAAGGGGTACTTTCAACAATGGTTGCGGTTATGATTTTTGCCATTGGAACAGCTTTTGCCATTCGCGGTGCCACAGGCATTTTCAATTCTGCCCTTATGGCGATTTCGTCTCCATTCAACGGGCGCGTCGCAGATTTCTTTGCTCCATTGCTCGGTGCAACAACTCATCTGTTCATTTCTTTAAAATCTAAGTGGAATAAACCCAAGCAAAAAGCGCCTAAGTCACGAATTGCGCGACCAGAAACTTTTCAGCAACCTGAAATTCAAAACGACCTCAATCACGAAGTTGACGAAATTGCAGCAAAACCATCCCTGACAAAAACAGTTTTGGTTGGAGCGGTAAGCAGATTTACCAACAATTTTAAA
>JAMOMM010000149.1 GCA_027067085.1 Hyphomicrobiales bacterium | reverse complement strand
AAACCCTCTATCAACAAAAATTCTCTAAAGGGTATTCCCAAGGGGCAATTGAGAACCTTGGCAAAGTGCATAACAGACGCGGCACCAAAGTGCGGTTTTTGCCTGATCCCGAAATATTTGGACCAAAGGCCAAGTTCCGCCCCAAAACCTTGTTCAAAATGGCTCGTTCAAAAGCCTATTTGTTCGGCGGCGTTCAGATTCGCTGGATTTGTGATCCCATTCATTTGAGCGAAAAAGATGAAACACCGCAAAAGGCTGTGTTGCACTTCCCCGGCGGCCTAAAAGATTATCTTGAAGAGCGCATTGAGGGCAAACCACGCGTGACCGATGAGGTGTTTGCGGGCAAGGTAAAAAAAGACGGTGGCCATGGTTCTGTTGAATGGGCAATTTGCTGGTTCGGCGGCGGTGACGGTTTTATCAAATCATATTGTAACACTGTTCCAACGATTGAAGGGGGCACGCACGAGGCAGGGTTGCGGCTTTGTTTATCGCGCTCGCTCAAAGCTTATGGCGAGTTAGCAAACAATAAAAAAGCATCGATGATCTCACCTGAAGATATTATGTCATCAGCGGGCATTATGCTTTCTGTATTTGTGCGCGAACCTGAATTTCAAGGGCAAACGAAGGAAAAGCTTTCTTCTGCCGAAGCGTCGAAAATTGTCGACAGCGCGGTGCGCGATCATTTCGATCACTGGCTGACGGGATCACCTGCTCAAGCTGATAAATTACTCGAATGGGTGATTGATCGGGCCGAAGATCGCGTGCGCCGCCGCCAGCAAAAAGATGTTAACCGCAAATCAGCAGTTAAACGTTTGCGTTTACCAGGCAAGCTTTCTGATTGCGCCAGTAAAACCAAAAACAACACTGAACTGTTTATCGTGGAAGGGGATTCTGCGGGCGGTTCTGCAAAGCAAGCGCGTAATCGTAACAATCAGGCGATTTTGCCCTTGCGGGGAAAAATTCTCAATGTTGCTTCGGCCAGCCGCGAAAAGATTGGCCAAAACCAACAGCTCAACGATCTTATTCAAGCGTTGGGCGTTGGTTTGCAAGATCGGTATCGCGCCGATGATTTGCGTTATGACCGCATTATCATCATGACCGATGCGGACGTTGACGGTGCCCACATCGCCAGCTTGTTGATAACGTTTTTCTATCAAATGATGCCGCAACTGATTGATGATGGAAATTTATATCTGGCAGTGCCACCGTTGTTTCGTATTTCGCAAGGGGCAAAAACGGCCTATGCTCGCGATGATGACCATAAAGACGAATTGCTTAAAACCGAGTTCAATGGTCGCGGAAAGGTTGAGATTTCGCGCTTTAAAGGTCTTGGTGAAATGATGCCAGCTCAACTTAAAGAAACCACCATGGACCCGAAAAAGCGCACAGTACTCCGCGTTGCCATTGCTGGCCAAGACCGCGAAGGCACTAAAGATGCCGTGTCCCAACTCATGGGCACCAAACCCGAAGCCCGCTTTAATTTCATCACCGAACGGGCTGAATTTGTTGTGGATGGTGATTTGGATATTTAAGCGTTAAGTTTTACCAACAAACCGCTCCAAAAAATCCAAATTCAACTCAGGCATAGCACCCATCCAAATGGTATGCTCGGTGTGATCTTTCATCACATCGCCCGTATTGGGATGCCAAAAGATGGTGAGGCCTTGGCGGTTTTGGGCAAACCAGTTGAGGATTGTGCCAAGTGGTTCAGGGCCAACGGTAACTTGAATGCTGCCCGTGGGGTGAGGGCCAATTGGCTTGTCATGAAATTGGCCAATTTCCACATTGAATAAATTGTCTAATTTTTGCACAAGGTCCATAGCTGTTTGTTTGCTCATCGCATCATAATAGATGTGGGCGTGATATTCACCTAACTGTAGCATTGTAGTTTTTCCTAATTGGGCGGTTTGTCACCTGCTCATAAACGGCAAGATGGATTAGTGTCTTTTTAGTTTGATTAGTATAGGCATTTTCAAAGGATATTAAAGACATGGCTGCAACACCACCGATTTGCGATTTTGGCTGGAAACCCCCAGCATTTTCTTTGCTGGCAACTGATGGGAAAATGGTTTCCTTTGATGATGTAAAAGGTGAGAACGGCACCATGGTGGCGTTTATCTGTAACCATTGCCCTTATGTTTTGTCGATCGTTGACCGCCTCGTTGCCACCGCAAATGATTTGAATGAAAAAGGTATTGGCTTTGTTGCGATATGCTCCAATGATGCGGTCGCTTACCCTGATGACTCGTTTGAAAATATGATCCCATTTGCCAAACAAAACAACTTCACCTTCCCTTATCTGCATGATGAAGATCAATCAGTGGCCAAAGCTTGGGATGCGATTTGTACGCCTGACTTTTTCGGCTTTAATGCTGACGGTGAATTGCAATATCGTGGCCGTTTGGATGCCTCTCGCAAAGAACCTGTTGCAGGTGCAAAGCGTGATTTATACGAAGCCATGGTGCAAGTTGCTCAAACTGGCAAAGGGCCGCAAGAACAAATCTCGTCAATGGGTTGTTCAATTAAGTGGAAATAATGCGTTGAAGGCAGGGCGGTTATTCGCCCTTTCTTATTTCATTCTTATTTGGTTTCCACCCAGGTCCTTTGAAAATAAACCCAAATGCATGCCCAAGTGATTTGGCTTGCCATGCATCTTTTAATATCCGACCAAATTCAAAGAAATTCACTTTAATTGGATTGATAGAGTGGGGCGGCTCAGTAATGCCAAAAACAACTTTTTCGTTTTCAGCTTCATAGGTGCCGAAAAGTCGGTCCCATATAATAAGAATACCACCATAGTTTTTATCAATATATTGAGCGTTCGAGCCATGATGAACGCGGTGGACAGATGGCGTGTTAAACACGGTGTCAAGCCAGCCTAGTTTGCCTATTTTTTGCGTGTGTATCCATGTTTGGTAAATCACCACAGTGAGTAGGGCCAACGTGGTTTGCACCACATCAAATCCGATTAAAATCATCGGTACAAAAAACACCCACTCAAACAACCCCTCAACCCACGCTAGCCGCATTGCCGTGGTTAGATTATATTCGCTCGAAGAGTGATGGACGCTGTGATAGGCCCACAAAATTCTA
>JAMOMM010000148.1 GCA_027067085.1 Hyphomicrobiales bacterium | reverse complement strand
CCTTTCTTATTTCATTCTTATTTGGTTTCCACCCAGGTCCTTTGAAAATAAACCCAAATGCATGCCCAAGTGATTTGGCTTGCCATGCATCTTTTAATATCCGACCAAATTCAAAGAAATTCACTTTAATTGGATTGATAGAGTGGGGCGGCTCAGTAATGCCAAAAACCACTTTTTCGTTTTCAGCTTCATAGGTGCCGAAAAGTCGGTCCCATATTATAAGAATACCACCATAGTTTTTATCAATATATTGAGCGTTCGAGCCATGATGAACGCGGTGCACAGATGGCGTGTTAAACACGGTGTCAAGCCAGCCTAGTTTGCCTATTTTTTGCGTGTGTATCCATGTTTGGTAAATCACCACAGTGAGTAGGGCCAACGTGGTTTGCACCACATCAAATCCGATTAAAATCATCGGTACAAAAAACACCCACTCAAACAACCCCTCAACCCACGCTAGCCGCATTGCCGTGGTCAGATTATATTCGCTCGATGAGTGATGGACGCTGTGATAGGCCCACAAAATTCTAACTTCATGCTCTATTCGGTGCATCCAATAATAGGAAAAGTCTGCTGCGATAATTGCCAAAACCATAGACCACCAAGTGTGCGGCATCACCCAAGCTCGAAATGGCTCTACGAAATAAAGTAAAATCACAAATAGCGAACCGTACAAAGTTCTTTCAAGCGCTGTGTTGACGATGAATATGCCAATGTTTGTTGCCGTTTCGCCATACCTTTGGCGCTTGGTTTTGTAAAAATCCCATACAGTTTCAATGATAGTCAAGCCGAGGAAGAAAATTGAGACAAGCCCAATGATACCGAGAAAGTTCTCATAGGCTAAGAAGCGTTGATCTATTAAATCCATTGTTCTCAATCCTTATGGTGTAAGGTATTTTGTTAAGATTAGAGCGAGTTCTTTTTTTGTTTTGGCATGATCTCGGTAGTTTCCTATCGGATGGCGAAGGGACATGCCCTCAACGAGTTCCAAAATGAAATAGCTAGCTTGTGTGGCATCCAGTTCATTTGAGATTTCGCCCAGTTCTTGGCATTTTTGTAAATAAGTTTTGATGTAATCGGTCAGTTGTTTACGGTTCGCTTCAAACGCGTTGGCAATTTCCAGGTTACGCGATGCTTCTGCCGCAATTTCAAGCATTAAGGGGCCAACACCAGGTTTTTTAAGATCATGCAATAAGAGAAAAGAAAACTCTATCACGGTGGGAACCGCATGGTCTTTTGGCGTGGAAAAATAGTCCTTCACTTCTAAAATTTCACGAGACTCTTCATCAGCAATAGCCAAGACAAGATCTGTTTTGCTTTTGAAATGATTATAAATGTTGCCAATACTCACACCTGCGTTCTTAGCGATGTCACGCATGCTGGTGGCATGAAAGCCTTTGGATATAAAACAAGCTGTTGCGGCATCAATGATTTTGGTTTGATTTTTCATGCTAATCCAAATAAACGAACGTTCGTTCATAATAAGAGCGAAAATAGAAAATTGTCAACATTTAAAATTTGAAAAGCATCAAGCTACTGATAACTCGGGTAATCTGTGTGTAGATAAAGTTTTAATTAAAGATAAACACGAACTTAATAATCGCTGTGTACTGGGTGAGTTGGAGAGAAATTTATAATGTTTAAAAATTTTACACTTAGACGTTTATTGAAAGCACAACGCGGCAATGTCGCGATGGCCTTTAGTTTAACGCTACCTGTTGTTGTTGGATTGATGGGCAGCGGTTTCGACTATGTCGAAGCTTCAAAAAACAAAAGTAAGCTACAAGCGATTGTCGATAGTGCTGCCATTGCGGGGGCACGTGAAGTTTCATTGGCCAACACTAATAATGGGCAAATTGCCGAAGTTGCGCGTATTTCAGCGGTGAGTACATCAAAGCTAAGTGGAAATAAGCTAGGTCTTGGCGCTTTAAAGGTGACGGTTAGCAAGGATAGGTCCGCTATTGAAGTTTCCATTTCTGTAGATGCAAAAGCAAGATTTTCGGGTGCCTTGTTTAACAGTGTCAAGAAAATAAATGTTGTTGCAACGGCCAATATTATTGGTTCAGGAAATATTTGTATAATGAGTTTAAACCCCAGTAAGTGGGGAGGGCTAGTTCTATCTAAAAATTCCCGCTTACAAGGAAAAGACTGTGGTGTTTTCACTTCATCAGTTCATCGCGGGTCACTGATTGTTCGTGACTTTGGTCAGATGACCGCTGGATTCATTTGTAGTTCTGGTGGTGTAAAAAAACGTACGGGTGCTCAAATTACACCAACAGCAATTACCGATTGCCCTGTACCGTCAAATCCTTTGGCCAATCGTCCCAAACCAAATGTTGGAGCATGTGATCATACTAATTTGGTTTTGAGGGGGTTTACGGGGGTTTTAAGCCCTGGGGTTTATTGTGGTGGTTTGAAAATTCAAGGGCGCTCAGCGCCACGTTTCGAACCCGGAATTTATATTATGAAAGATGGCCCGCTGATTGTTAGAAAGAGCAGTAAATTAATTGCAGATGGGGTTGGCTTTTATCTGACTGGCACAAATGCTAGTTTTAAATTTTTCAAGAAGTCGATCGTCAGGTTAAGGGCACCGACAGAAGGTTTGTTGGCTGGCGTGCTTATATTTCAAGACCCTAATATTCCAATGGTTGGCGTAGATGATTATGAACCAACGCGTAATGTTATTCGCAGCAGCAGTGCCGATGTTTTGGAAGGTACAATTTACCTGCCGCGCGGAAGGTTGCTTGTGGACGGTGAGGGAACGATTGCTCAAAACTCAGCCTATACTGCAATTATAGTCGATCGAATGCGTTTGAACGAAGGCCCAACTCTTGTGCTTAATTCGGACTATAAATCGACCGCGGTGCCTGTGCCAGAAGGTATTGCTGGTGGCCAAGTTGTTCTTGCTAATTAAACTGGCCAATTAAACTGACTAACTAAACCAGTTTGAGCAGTGAAACTAGTTTTCACAAACCTGTGTATTCGTTTGAATTGCCCTCATAAGCAGACCTGCTATTGAGAGGCATCAAAGGAGTACATTTATGTTCAAGAAACTTTTTCTTCTATTTTCTATTTCATTAAGCTTGGTTGTTGG
>JAMOMM010000147.1 GCA_027067085.1 Hyphomicrobiales bacterium | reverse complement strand
AGATTTGGGAGATGCAAAATGGTTCAGACGAAACAGCTTGATTTAGAAATTGAAAAGACCCGCAACCTTGTTGTCGAAATGCGTAGCAAAATTCACAAAAGCAGCGACATTTTAGAAAAAGTGGCTAAGTCTGACAGTTTTGGTGATGTCAATTTTGATATTGAAAACGCCCGCATTCAAGATGTTTTGGCCCAGCAAAAAGTCATGGAATCAAACATCGCCGACCTTATCATCGGCCTTGAAGATGTCACCGAAGGTTTTGGTGCTGAATTTAAAGATATGCAAACTTTTTCCATCTCGGAAAAATTAATCGGTATTTTCTCTAAGAAAAAAGCCAACTCCATGCGCAATGATCGTGTTCGCACCACATCGCTTGCGGGCAACTTGCAAGACTTACTTGGAAAGTCAGACACCATTGTCGGCATTCTAAAAGAGCAAAAAGATGTTCTAACTGAACGCTATGCAAATTCCGAAGACAGCTTAAAATCTGTGATCTCGCGCCGCGAAGAAATTACAGCAGAGCTCAAAGCCACACAAACCCGCATTGAAGAATTAAACCCGCTTTTACTTGATGTCGAAAACCAAATGGCAGCATCAACCAATCAATCGACCCGCACCAAATTGGAAGCAAAGCGCTCAGAATTGGCCACCGAATACAACCAAGCCCAAGCCAAAGAACAAGAATTGCTAGCAGGTTCACAAACCCTTGAACGCTACACCTCAATGTTCCAAACTTTTGTCGATAGTTTGAATAATCAGATCGCAGCGCAAAACACTTTAATCAACAAACTTTCAATCGATACTGAACAACGCATCGTCTTGTATAAATCGCTTGAAGATTCATTAAAGACTGCCGCCCAGCAAGACGTTGCCCACCAAATCAACACACTGGGAACTAAAGTTGATACGGCCGCTGAAGAAACCATGGCCGGCATCGGCGCAGCAGCCCAGCGCCATATCGCCGATTTGCTCGAACTGCACGAATCCAACATGGTCAATTCAGCCGAAATTCAACGCCGCAAACAATTGGCTGACGAAGCCTTCTCAAGACGTTTTTCTGAAGTTTTGGAGAAACACGAAAAATCAAACTACACAGCAAGTTAAGCTAGAGCATTTCATGTTTTGTTTGAAACACAAACACAGCATAAAACGCAAAATTATCAATACTTTAAACAGGTCGTTCTGGTTTAATGTAAACCAGAACGACTCTAGGTAAATTTGATGTCGCAAAAGCGTAAAGCCACGCAAAAATATTTCCAAGCTGTCGATTCAGCCTTTGATGCCCTTGATCGTATTTTCGAAACTGAGGGCATCTGGATCAAAAACCACAATCTCATTTATGAAGTGGTCAATCTCCATCTTGGAAAATTACGTTGGTCCTTTGAGTGTTGGAAGAAAAACATTTGGTTCCTTGATAAGTTCAAAATTGATTTGAACGATTCAGGCCTACCCGCCTATCAACATATTCTACAATTAGAAAATGACCGCGCTCGCGTTGCTGAAATGTTAGAAGATTTACCCGACCCAGATCAGATCAAAAATGAGATGGCCGAGTTGATGCTTAAATATCGTCAATTCCCTGATAGCCTACAAAAAACCATGGGCGAACGCCTATACTATGCCGCCCTAGATAAAGGCCCAACATTCCAGCCCTTCACGGCACCGGCAACAGTGCGTCACTCGTTTAACCCGCGCTCCAAGCGACCCTATTATGTGGTTCACTGGGCCGCTTATGATGGCAGTCAAAACATTCCCGTTGTTTATATGGCCGTGATCGAAGACTCATCAAAAGACGCGCCCAAACCCATTCCCAAAAAGTCTGGCCCGTGGGGAGATGTCGGCGGCGACACCATGCTGGGCGATGGCTTACCCAACCGCGAACTCACAGATCGCTTTGCGGCCTTTACCCGCGATCATTCACAATACTCACTCACCCTTACGTCCATCGCCACAGCCATGGATAAAGATTTTGAAACCCTGCACCCCAAACAACTAAGGCGCTTTGTTTTAGGCCCGTTATATATTGGCGGCATCACCAAACACTCAGAACGCCTTCAAGGGGTTTTGGACACGGTTAAAGATCCACAAGATAGCTGGTTGTTAAATTGGACGCTGCAGGAATTGTTTTCTAAAGATGAAGTATCAACCAAGCACGGCTTATGGGGCCGCGCGGTGCCGAAAGAAATTTACCACATCAATACCGATGATATCGAGTGCGCCAAAAACGGTGTAAGTGCCCAAGAAAAGCACGCACTGTTACCCCACGAAGCCTATCAAAAAACCTATGCTAGCGGCAAGGCCGATGATATTTTTAATGGCTACCAAACTTACGTCGCCAGCGGCGATCACATTATCAGGCACGTCTAAACGTGTTACGTCAAAGCTTTAAATAAAAGGTCTTACGATGGATACCGGACTAACCACACTACCAGAAAAAGACATTCTCAAACATTTGACCACCGCACAATCACTTGTCGAGCGCGCCACTGTGATCGTCAAAACCGATAGTTCAAAATCCAAAACAGAGATCGCTGGCACGCGCCGTCGTTTCGTCTCAACCATTTCAACTGGCCCATCCCAATCAAGCCTCAATGTTAAAGTTGCGGCCACCATTCAAGCGATTGCCCCCACCGATGGCATGCTATCCATTGCCCAACACACTTTGCTGTTTCGCCTGCGCCGCGCCCTTGCCGTTGCCCTTGCCGTGCACGATGTATTTGCCCGCCAAACCAATTTGGAAAGCCTAAGCGCTGAAAACAAATCATCGCCGTTAACAGGTGACAACGCCAGCCAGTTTCATAATTTACTCGCCGCTGGCAGTTTCGTCACAGCGTTCACTGCCGCCTCATTCATCGTTCAAACCATCGACACAAGTGATGACCCATCGAGCGACTTACCTGAACCTGTGTATTCATTTGAAAGCCCACACGAAGCTCTAAAGCATTTTTTATACGGCATAGACCAAGCTATTACCGATGCGCCCGATGATGCCCAAATGATGGCCCGTGCCAAAGGCTTTGCTCGCGCCATGCTTGAAGGCCTTGCCCAACGCCGCGCTCGCTTTAATGTACTTGATGGCTTTGAACAAAACCACAT